>VHCN01000053.1 GCA_016871675.1 Verrucomicrobiota bacterium | reverse complement strand
CTCCCCGACTGGGCCATCCTCGACCTGAGCGTGCCGCTCGCCGAGCGCGTCGGTGGCAAAGGCGTCGTTGCCGCCGACTTCTTCGGCGAGAAGTGGGAGTTGAAGTGAGTGCAGCCTGCGGTATGCGAAGTTCGGAATGGGGGACGCGCTCGTCGCGTGACTTTGGAGTGCGGCGGGAAGCGAAGAGCGACGCCGCTTTCGACATTCAAGTTGCGTTCGAAAAGCGGTGTCGCGGCTTCGCCCTGCCATCGCACTCCAAAGCGCTCGGCTTTGCCGCACTGCTCATTCTACTGCACACGTTCGAAGCGGGCCTTGCTGCCGAAGCGCCGCGCATCAATCCAGGTTTCTCCCGCGCCCCGATGGCGCTCGCCGCTCGCAGCGTGCAAGTGCCGCTCGACCCGGACTTTCACCTCGCCTTCGACACTGAACTGCTCCGCGTCCACACGGCGTGGCAAGGCGCGGCCGCGAGCCTGCCCGCGCAGCGCCGCGGACTTGAACGCTGGCTCGCCACAACGACGGGCACGACGCTTTGGGGAAACCCGCCGGTCCTCCCGTGGCGCGTCACTGACCTCGTCGAGAAGCGCGTGGTGGACGTGCCGTTTCGACATCAGTTCCGCGGTGTGAGCGCGAAGGGCGGCGCTTCGTTCCTCTACGAACTCGCGCCACGCGAAAACGGGCTCGTCCACATCCACGAGTCGCCGCGCCTCGATGTCGTGGATGGCGCGGTCGTGGTCGTCCGGCGCTTCGAGCTTTCTGCGGCCGAAGTCTGGCTCGAACTGCTCGCGCACGCAGACGTCGGCCGCATCATCGACCTTCCTGGCGCGCCTGCCGCCGTGCTGATCCAGCGCGAGACCGACGTGCTCCTCGTCGCCGCGCGCGGCCGGCCCGTGCTCACGTGGCAGACGAGCCTCGCGCCCGCGGACTACACGGTCGAGCGCATCTCCGACGACGACGACGGCTCGCCGCAACTCGTTCCGCAACGCGTGACCCGCGACGAGGCGCGCGCGCACGTCGTCATCCCGCCTCACGGTGGCGAAATCGCGTTCGAACTCTGCACCGCCATCGTGCGCTCGCGCGACGAGGCGGAACGTCTCGTGTCGAAGCTCGTGCCCGTCCGCGTCGCGCCTGCGCGGATGGACTTCGTGACGAGCGCCGCCAGGGACACCAACGCGCCGCCGCCGCTCGAGATCCAGTCCGGCGCGTTCGTCGGCGTCGCACCGAAGGACGAGCCGGAATTCAAGCGCGAGCGGCTCATGCTGCCGCCGCAATTCGCGGGCGCAGTCACGGGCATGGACTTTCTTCCCACCGGCGAACTCGCGGTTTGCACGCTGGGCGGCGACGTGTGGATCGCAAGACTTCCCGGCGCCGCGGGCGCGGCATCGAAGTGGCGCCGATTCGCGCGCGGCCTTCGCGCCCCGGGCGCGTTGAAGGTGGTGAACGGCGTCATCCATCTCGTGCAACAAGGCGAACTCACGCGGCTCGTGGATACCGACGGAAACGGCGAGGCCGACTTGCACGAGTGTGTGTCGCAAGGCTGGGGATTCATCGGTCACCCGGCGCACGTCGCGGCCGGGCTCGCGCAGGACGGTGACGGCGCGCTCGTGGCCGCGCTCGGCGGCTGGCGGGGGTTGCGCGAAGTGCCGTTCATGGGCTGGGCTGTGCGTTGCGCGACGAATGGCGCGGACTTTGAGGGCTTCGCGCGCGGCCTGCGCGCGCCGGGCGGCGTGGTCGCGTTCGGCGCGGGCCGGGACTTGTTCGCCACGGACACTCGCGGCGCGTGGGCCGGCGCGTGCAAGCTCGTCCACCTGCGCGAGGACGCGGTGTTCGGATTTCCAAGCACCACGCCGGCGCCGGAGGAGGAGTTCAAGGCGCCCGCGCAGTTCGACGCGCCCGCGGCCTGGCTTCCGCACTCGCTCGTGAAGTCCGCGGGCGGAGTCGTGGTGATCGAGGACGAGCGCTTCGGGCCGTGGAAAGGTCAGTTGCTCGTGGCCGACGCGGACGGCGGCGCGGTGCTGCGCGTCGCATTGGAGAAGGTGAACGGCGAATGGCAGGGCGCCGTCTGGCCGCTCTTGGGCAAACTCGGCGCGCGGTCTCTTGCGTTCGGTCCCGACGGCCGGCTCTACGCGGCGGGCGGCAGCGGCGCGGCGCTGGAACAGATCGAGTTCGCGGGCCGGCCGGTGGTCGAGGTGAAGGCGGTTCACGCAACGGTGGAAGGTTTTGATGTGGTGTTCACGCAGCCCGTGGATGCGGCGACGATTCGCGCGGCGAGTTTTTCGGTGCGGCAATTCGCCTGCGTGCAAGGGCCGGCCGAGGAGCCGCAGACGGTGGACCACGACGCGCGCGCAGGGAAAACTTCGACGTTGAAGGTCACGGCCGCGGCGGTGGACGCGGAGGGTCGCGTAGCGCGGCTTGCGGTCGAGGGGCGGCGGCCGGGTTTCGTGACAGTGATTCAAGCCGCGGGCGTGCGCTCGGCGGACGGACGCAAGCTGAGACACGACACGACACACTTCACCTTGAACCAGATTCCGAGGTAGCGTTGCCGCGCTGTCCAAGTGCTGCACTTGATTGATGGAATGAACACGGAACGCGGATTCTGCGCCCGGCTCGCACTCGGCGCTCTGGCCGCTTTCGCCCTCGCGGTGGACGCCCCGGCGCAGACCGGTCAGAAGAAGGAGCCAAACCCATTTCCCAAGCCCGTGAAGCCGGCGGGGCCGCGGCACGACCCGCCGGACATGCCGTTCCGCTACGCGCCGATGGGCGCGGCGACACGGAGCGTCATCATCCCGCTCTCGACGAACATCCACGTGGCGTTCGACACGGAGTTGCTGCGCACGCACGTGGCGTGGAAGGGCGAGACGCTGAACCTTTGGAGCGCGGTCTATCACGGCGCGAAGGACCGCTTCTACTGCGACTTCAACGGCACGGTGCTGTGGACGAATCCGCCGGTGTTTGCGTGGTCGGTCGGCGACAAGCCCGGCACGGCCACGGCAACTCCGCCTTCCGGCGCGCGCTATCTCGGCATCAGCACGAAGGGCGGCGCGACGACGTTGATGTATGAACTGCCGCTGCCCGGCGGCACGACCGTGCGCATCCACGAGACGCCGCGCGTGGAGAGAGTCTGGACAAATGACGTTGTCGTCCGGCGATTTGAAATCGGACCAAGCGGCGAGGCGTTGTCAGTTCACGTGCTGTCGCCGTCGGGCTCAATCCGCGGGGGTGTAGCAATCGGCGATCATATCGAGATGGTCGGCGAGAATGCGCTGCTCATTGCTGACGCGAACGCCGGGCGGTTGCAAGGTCCAGAAGATCAGACGGGGTTGCTGCACTACGTAGCTTCAAACGTTTCTTTCGAGTCGCGATGGTGGATCGAGAGCGCCAAATCCGACAGTGCCAGTCGGACCTCGAGTGTCGGCGGACTACAGCAGCGGGTTTACATCCGGATTCCACCGCACCGCGAGCCACTTGCCGTCGAGTTTTCTGTATCGCTCTGGCCCAGAGATCACGGATCAACTCCGGTGGTCGGTTACTTCCCGTCTCGCGTCGCTAGTCCCGATTTGGCTGACCGGTCCAAACTCACAGAAGTTCAGAGTCGCTCCCATGCGCCAGTCGTCTCCGGCGACAAGACCTTCCAGCTTCCCGGCGGCGATGAGTTTTATCGCATCGAGCGGTTCCCGCTGCCGAAGGAGATCGAGTTGCTCGTCACCGGCATGGACTTCCTGCCGAGCGGCGATCTCGCGGTCTGCACGTGGCTCGGCGATGTGTGGATCGTGCAGGGAGCGACCGGCGCGCCCGCGGCGGCGACGTATCGGCGCTTCGCGCGCGGGCTGTGCGAGCCGAACGGCCTGCGCGTGATCGGCGGCAGGATGTATGTCGTGCAGAAGCAGGAGCTCACGCGCATCACGGACACGGACGGCAACGGCGAGGCGGACCTGTTCGAGTGCATCAGCCAGGACTGGGGCTTCACCGGCAACTATCACGACTTCTCGTTCGGCCCGGTCGTGGACAAGGCGGGCATCTTCCACGTGCTGCGCACGGGCAACCGCGGGGTCTTCGAGATGCCGTATCAAGGCTGGGACATCGCCATCAACCCGGCGACCGGCAAGGCCACGCCCGTGTGCAGCGGGTTGCGCTCGCCGGACGGCTTCGGCACCTACGGGCCGGACAAGGACGTGTTCATGACCGACAACCAGGGCAACTGGATCGGCGCGAACAAGCTGAACCATCTTCAAGCCGGGCGCTTCTACGGCTTTCCGTCCACCACGCCGTCGTCGCGCGATGAGTTCGACGGCAAGCGCCGGGACGTCGCGCCGCCCGCGGTGTGGTTCCCCTACAAGCTGGTGAAGTCCGCGAGCGGCATCGAGACGATCAGCGCGGACAAGTTCGGACCGTTCACGGGGCAGATGCTCGTGGGCGATTTCCAGAATGCGATCGTCACACGCGTGTTCCTCGAAAAAGTGAACGGCGAGTGGCAGGGCGCGGTGTGGCCGATGGTGAAAGGCTTCGGCTCGGGCACGCACCGACTCGCGTTTGGGCCGGATGGAAAACTCTACGTCGGCGGGCTCAAGAACGCCGCGTGGGCCGCCATCGCGCCGAAGGAGACGTCGCTCGACCGCGTGTCGTGGACGGGCAAGGTGCCGTTCGAGGTGAAGGAAGCACGCGCGACACGGACGGGCTTCGAGCTGACCTTCACGCAACCCGTGGACGCCGCGACCGCAGGCAACCCCGAGGGCTACGACGTCGCGCAATACACCTATCTCTATCACCAGACCTACGGCTCGCCGGAGATGGACCACGACGGAAAGAAGGACAGCGCCACGCCGATCACGGTGAAGAAGGCCGTCGTGAGCGCGGACAAGCTCAAGGTCACGCTCACGCTCGAAGGCTGGCGCGCAGGCTACGTGACGATGGTGCGCGGGCTCGACGTGACGAGTGCCGAGGGGAAAAAGCTCTGGCACGACACGTTCTACTACACGCTGAACCAGATTCGGCAGTGAGCAGGAGGGTCGTGGCTCATTTCGAGATGTAGAGTCGGCTCTGTGAGCCGACCGGTTGGCGCAACGCGCCAACGCGACAACCAATTGAGCCACTACCGGTGGGCGAGCTCTCTATCCTCCCTCGCTCGCGACTTCAGCGTTGGTCAGGGCGTTGATGATCTTGAACTGCTCGGCGTGGAAGCCCGGCTCGGCGCGGAACGTGAGCTTGCCGAAGAATTTTTTCTCCATCTCGATGAGGATTTTCTCGTCCTCCTTGCGCAGGCGTTCAAGCACGGACGGGTGGACGACGATGCGGAGCTGGAAGTCCGACTCGTCGCGCGGGCGCTGGCGGAGGATGGTGGCGAGCTTGCGCTGGATTTCCACGCTCATGGTCGTGGGGCTCTTCACCTTGGCGCGGCCCTTGCAGTAGGAGCAGTCGTCGTAGGTGGCCGAGCGCACGCTCTCCGTGTGACGCTGGCGGGTCATCTCCATGAGCCCGAGTTGTGAGATGGGGAGGATGTGGGTCTTGGCGCGGTCGCGGCGGAGGCCTTCCTTCATCTTGTTGTAAACATGCTGCTGGTCGCGCCGGGATTTCATGTCAATGAAGTCGAGGACGACGAGCCCGCCGACATTGCGCAGGCGCAGGTGGCGGCAGATTTCCTCGGCGGCCTCGAGGTTGACCTTGAGGATGGTGGACTCGTGGTCTTTGCCGCCCTTGTGGCTGCCGGTGTTCACGTCAATCGCGACGAGCGCCTCGGTCTCGTCGATGACGAGGTAGCCGCCGCCCTTGAGATGGACCTGGCGGCTGAAGGCGTGTTCGAGCTGGCGCGAGATGCTGAAGCGGTCGAACACGGGTTGCGCCTCGTTGTAGAGCTTGACCTTGCCGACGGAGCGTTTGCTGATGCGGCCGATCATTTCCTTCATCCGCTCGAACTGCTTCGAGTCGTCGATGATGATGCGCTCGACGTCCTCGGTGAGGAAGTCGCGCACGGTGCGCTCGGTGAGGTCGGGCTCCTGAAAGACGCACACGGGCGAGGGCACCTTTTCGATCTTCTCCTTGATGCGATTCCATTCGTCGAGCAGCAGCGCGAGGTCGCGCACAAAGTAGCGGGCCTGCTGGCCCTCGCCCACGGTGCGAATGATGACGCCCATGCCGTCGGGGATGGTGAGGCCGCGGACGATTTTCTTGAGGCGCTGGCGTTCCTCGTGGTTTTCGATCTTGCGGGAGATGCCGGACTGGTCGGAGTTGGGGAGCAGCACGAGGTAACGGCCGGGCAGCGCAAGGTGTGTCGTGACGCGCGGCCCCTTCGTGCCGATGGGGCCCTTGGTGACCTGCACGATGAGGTCGGTTCCTTTCGGATAGAGGCGCGGGATGTCCTTTTGCGTGACCTTGGGCTGGTCGCGTTTGGGTTTCTTGTCCACCCGCTCGACGAGTTCGACCCCGCTGTCGAGGTTGCTGGGCACGATGTCCCAGTAATGAAGGAAGGCGTTTTTCTCGAAGCCGATGTCCACGAATGCGGCCTTCAGCCCGTCCTCGAGGTTGCGAATCCTGCCCTTGTAGATGCTTCCAACGAGGCGGTCGTCGTCGGTGCGTTCGATGGTGAACTCCTCGAGTTTGCCGTCCTCGAGCACGGCCACGCGCGTCTCGAGCGACTCGGAGTTGATGATGACTTCCTTGTGAACTTTCTTCTCGGGCTGGATGAGTTTCTTGACCTTGGTGACGATCTTGCTGGCGGCCTGCTTGATGGCGCCGACGATGCCCTTGGGCTGCTCGACGGGGACGGGCTCGAACTCCTCCTTCACCTCGTCGGGCGTTTCCAGGTTGGGGTCGCGGAACTTGCCCTGCTTGGCGTCGGCCTCGGCAAGCTCGGCGGCCTGCTGGGCGGCGTCGCCCTCGGGCGGCAGGCCCGCGGCGAGGTTTTCGGCGCGGCGGATTTCGTGCTCGTGGCGGTTGTCGGCGAAAACTTTGTCGCCGCCCTGTTTTTCGCCGAGCGCGCGGGCGCGGGCGTCGAGGGCGGCCTTGTCGGGCCGCATGTTGGGGTTGAGTCCGCCGCGCGGGCGGAAACGGTGCGTGCCGCGGCTGCGGCGGGAGGAGAAGGCTTTGTTGTCGCTCATAGGTCAGTAGGATTTGCGGTGCATGTAGATGTTCTGAAGGAGGCCCGCTGCGACGAGCGAGGCGAGCACTGAGGTTCCGCCATAACTTAACAGCGGCAGTGGCACGCCCGTGACGGGCATCAGTCGGATGTTCATTCCGATGTTGATGAGGACATGGCTGAAGAAGAGGGTGACCACCCCGACGGCCATGGTCTTGCCGAGGCGGTCGCGCGCCTGGCCGGCGATCCTGATCCCGGTGAACAGAATCACCCCGTAGAGCGAGAGCACGACGATGCTCCCGATGAAGCCGCTTTCCTCCGCGATGACGGAGAAGATGAAGTCGTTGTGCGCCACGCCGCGCGGCAGGTAGCCGAGCAGGTTCTGCGTGCCCTGCCGCCAGCCCGTGCCCGTGAGTCCGCCGGAGCCGACGGAGATGAGCGCCTGCTCGACGTTGTAGGAATCCGTGCGCTGCTGGAGCCGCGCGCGCTGCAACTGCGCCCGCGTCGCGTCGGGCGGCGCAAAGTCGCGATAGTCGCGGTTGAAGTAGACCAGCAGCCGCCGGCGCTGGTAATCCTCGAGCGGGATGCGCCACTTGGCCGGCGCGAAGAGCACGTCCACCAGCAGCAACGTCACGAGCAGGCCGACCCCGATGACGAGGTTGCGGATGTATCGGAACGGCGCGCCGGAAATGAACAGCATCACGAGCCCGACCGGCAGCAGCACGAGCGCGGAGCCGAGGTCGGGCTCCTTGAGGATCAGCACGAAGGGCAGGGCCATCAGCCCGAGCGCGCCGAAGAACACTTTCGGCTGTCGCAGCTCATCCGGCGGCCGGCTCAGGTAGTTCGCCATCGCGATGATGAACGCAATCTTGGCGAACTCCGACGGCTGGAACTGGAACGAGCCGAAGTCAATCCACCGGCGCGCGCCGAACTTGAGGGCGCCGATGTGCGGGATGAGGACCGCCACGAGCAGCAGGATCGCGCCCCAGTAGCCGACATACGACCAGCGCGCGAGCGTCTTGTAGTCCACGTAGCCGATGGCGGCGAAGCCGATGGTGCCCGCCGCATACCACGCGAGTTGCCGGCACCAGAGCTTGCTCCAAAAGTCCACGTGGTTGCTTTCGATCGCGAGGCGCGCGCTGTGGATGAACGCGGCGCCGAGCACCATCAGGCCGAGCAACGCGCACAGCAGCGACCAGTCGAGCTTGGGCTCGCGGCGGTTCAGCGGATGGTTGGCGGTGAACATGGCTTAGATGGGTGTGTTCGCCGCGAGGCGGGCCGGCTTCGGCGCGGCAAAGCGTTTCTGGATGGCCAGGTAAATCTGTTTCGCGACCGGCACGCACGTCTTCGCGCCGCTCGCGCCGCTCTCGACCATCACCACGACGGCGAAGCGTGGATCCTGCGCCGGGCCGTAGGAGACAAACCATGTGATGTGATCCACGATCTCGCCGCCCTGCTCGACCTGCGAGGTGCCTGTCTTGCCGCTGATGCGGAAATCGGGAATCCACACGTCGCGCCCGGTGCCGCGAGGGTCCTCGACATCCGCGAGCATCGCGTCGCGGACGACCTGGAGATTCTCCGCGCGGACGCCAAGCTCGGCCCGCAGCCGCGCGGGCGGGAACAGCGTCGGCGGTTCGCCGAACGTGGAGTCGAGGGGTTCGATGCGGCTCACGATCCGCGGCCAGAACACCTTCCCGCCATTGGCGACCGCCGCGGTCATCACGGCCATTTGCAGCGGCGTCACGTCGATGTCGCCCTGCCCGATGCACACGTTCGCGGTGTGGCCATCGCGCCACGCGGCGCTGAGCGCGTCGCGGGCCGACGGGAAATTGCCGCGCGCTTCCTGGCGCGGGAGCGTGTCCGTGCGCTGGCCGAGGCCGAGCTTCTGGCCGAGCTCGATGATCTTCTGCAGCACGCCGGGCTTGAGGCCTTGATGGATGAAATAAGTGTTGGAGGATTGCGCTAGCGCGCGGCGGAAGTCGTAGTCGCCGGGCGGCACGGTGTCCTCGATCTTGCGCTTGCCGACGAAGATGGCGCCGAGCCCGGGCTTGGTGGGGCTGGGCTCGACGCGGACTTTTTCCGAGGGGTCGAGCACGCCGGCTTCGAGCGCCGCGAGCCCGACGACGATTTTGAAAATGGAGCCGGGCTGGTAATTCTCCTGCGTGGCGCGGTTGACCTGCGGGCGGAGTTTCCTGTCGTCGAGGTATTCCCAGTGCCCGTGTGAAATGGGCCGCAGGAATTGATTGGGGTCGAACGTGGGCGCCGAGGCCATCGCGAGGATGTCGCCGGTTTGCGTGTCGAGCACGACGGCCGCGCCGCGCGTGTTGGTGCCGTGCGACGTGGTGAGCAGCGCGCGTTCCGCCGCGCGCTGCAACTCGAGGTCGAGCGTGAGCACGACGTTGTGCCCGGGCTCGGGCGCGTTCTGCAGCGCCTCGCTTTGGCGGTAGCCGAGCCGGTTGACCATCATCCGCTTGCCGCCGGCGCGGCCGCGCAGTTCGCGATCGAAGCGCGCCTCGATTCCCGTGAGCCCGCGCACGTCGGGCAGCCGGTAGTGGTAGTCGGAATCCTCGCCCTCCGCCGACCGGTCGTCGCGCTTCAATGTGCCGAGCACGTGCGCGGCCGTGGACTGGAATGGATAAACACGCCGGGCCTCGATCTCGAGCTCGACGCCCGGCACGCTCGCCGGGCGCTCGACGAATCGCGCGACCTGGTCGGGTTGCAAGTTGTGGAGCACCGGGAACGGCAGCGCCCGCTGGCCCTCGTAGTGGCGCGCGAAGTTCGTGGGATCGGCCAACCCCGGGTGATTCAGCCCGGCGCCAACTTGCACGATGATGTTGCTGACGACCTCGAATCGCGCCTGCCGCTCGAGGGTCTCAATCTGCGCGCGCGTGAGCCGGCCGGCCGGCCGGATGAGCCGGTATTGCTGGTTGAAGACTTTGGTGAGCTCGGCGAGATAGAGTTCGACATTGTAACTCGGGCGATTTTCCGCGAGCGCGATTCCGTTGCGGTCGAGGATCTGGCCGCGCACGGCCGGGATGCGCACGGTGCGCACGGCCTGATCCTTGAGTGTCTCGCGGTAGTGCGTCGCGTTGAGGATTTGGACATACCACAAGCCGGCGAGCAGCGTGACGAGTCCGCACAAGACGACGATCGCCAGCGCGCGGAGGCGGCGGTCGGCTTTGCGGAGTTTGTCGAGGATGAGCATGTCAGACTCGTCGCGTGCGTTTGATCTGGCGGTGCATCCGATACGTGTGCTCGGGCATCGGCGCGTAGGCGAACGTGCGGCGCAACCGGCCGAACAGCCAAAACCAAAGCGGGGTGAACGCGCCGCCCGCGAGGGTCATCACGAGCCAATGCCACGCCGTCGCCGCAGTGACGAGCGGCTTGGCCGCGGTGGCTGGCATGAGGATGAGGGTGGCCGCCGGCACAAGAGCGCTGGCAAGCAGGCCGAGCAGCACACGCGCATAGGCCTGGTCGCGAAGCACGAGTTCCTGATTCCGCTGGATGATGAACCCGATGACGAACAGCGGCAGCACGGAAATGCCAAGCGGATTCGCCGAGAACGAATCGAACCACAGGCCTCCAAACACCGCGACGAGCGCGACCGTGGTCACGTCCGTCGTCAGCGCGGCGTAAACGATCAGCGACGGCAGAAGGTCCACTTGAGCGCCGAGCATGTGCCGCAAGCCACCGGGCAATGACTCGACGAACACCGAAAGGAATGCGGCAGACAGAATCGCGAGGGCGTGGAGTCCTTTCATGGCGCACCTCCAGTGCCGGGCGTCGGCGGGTCTTGTGTCAGATGCCGGGAGAGGTGCAGAGCCTCCCGGCGAACGCCTGCACGTTTGAACTTTGGATTTTGGACTTTGGACTCTTTCATTCGAGCAACACCCACACTTCCTCGATGGTGTTCAGGTTGACCGCGAGCTGGACGCGCGCCTCGGTGTAGAGGCCGTAGCCCACCACGCGCGTGTCGACGACCTGGCCGATGTGCAGACCCTTCGGAAAGACGCCGCCTTGCCCGCTTGAGAGCACGGTCTGGCCGGGCTTGAGCTCGGTGCCGCTCGAGACGACGGCCTGGCCGGGCTTCGGGGCGCCCGCGCGGGAGAGGTAGTTGAGCACGACGAACCGCGAGTCGTCGAAGTGCGCGGGCATGGGCGAGATGAATCCGTTTTCACCGGACTCCTTGATGAGCGCGGAGACGCGGCACGCCGGGTCGCCGAGGAGCACGACTTGCGAGCGAAGCAACCCGACGTTTGAAATGCGGCCGACGAGTCCGTCCGGGGCGACGACAGGCATGTCGGCCTTCACACCGTGGTGGCTGCCGATGTCGATGAAGACGGTGCGCCACCAGTTGGCGGGGTCGCGTGAGATGACGCGCGCGGGCTTGAGTTTCCACCCGGTCTGCCGCGCCCACGCGAGCTGGTCGCGGAGGCGGGAGTTCTCACGTTCGAGCGCGTCCTTCTCTGCAAGCCGGACTTTCAATTCGCCGTTCTCCTTGCGAAGCGAGTCGAGTTCACGGATGAGGTCGCTGCGCGGGGTGACGGCATCGCCGAGTTTGCCCGCGGTATGGCTGGTCGCGCCGGCAATCCCGAAGAGCGGGAGAAAGAGGCTGCCGAGGGCAAGCTTGAGGCGCGTGGTCGTGGAGGCCGGGAGGTTCAGGAGAACCACCACCATAAGGACCACGAGGCCCACGACCACCAGATGCTTGCGTCTCTGCATTTGTTCAGTCCCGCTTGCGGGACTGGCAAACGCACGGTCAGGAATTGCCGCTTTGCGCGACCCGCTTGAGGAATTGCAGTTCGTTCAGGACCCGCCCCGTCCCTTCGGCCACCGCGGTCAGCGGGTCATCGGCGATGTGCACGGGCAACCCGGTGTCCTGCGACACGAGCTTGTCGATGCTTCGCAACAACGCGCCGCCTCCAGCCAGGACGATGCCGCGGTCAATCAAGTCCGCGGAGAGTTCGGGCGGGCAGCGTTCGAGGGTGAGGCGGACGGACTCCAAAATCTGCGACAGCGGCTCTTTGAGCGCTTCGCGAATTTCCTCGGAGCGGATCGTGATGGTTTTGGGAAGACCCGCGCTCAAGTCGCGGCCCTTCACGTCCATCGTCAATTCCTGCTCCAGCGGGGCGGCCGATCCGACCCGGATCTTGATTTCTTCCGCCGTGCGTTCGCCAATCATTAGGTTATACGTGCGCTTCATGTGCGCAATGATCGTGTCATCAAATTCATCCCCGCCCACGCGGAGGCTGCGGCTGAAGACGATGCCCGCGAGCGAGATGATCGCGATTTCGCAGGTGCCGCCGCCGATGTCCACGATCATGTTGCCGGCCGGTTCATGCACGGGCAGGCCGACGCCGATGGCCGAGGCCATCGGTTGTTCGATGAGGTAAACCTCGCGCGCGCCCGCATGCATGGCGGAATCTTTGACCGCCCGCCGTTCCACCTCAGTGATACCCGAGGGCACCGCCACCACCACACGGGGGGCGATCAGTTTTCGATGGTGAACCTTCTGGATGAAATGCCGAAGCATCGCCTCGGTGATTTCGAAGTCCGCGATCACGCCGTCTTTCATGGGGCGGATCGCGACAATGTTGCCGGGGGTGCGGCCAAGCATCCGCTTGGCTTCCTCGCCCACCGCCAGCACGATGGTCGTCCCTGCTTGGATGGCGACGACCGAAGGTTCACGCAGCACAATGCCCTGATCACGGACAAAGACGAGGGAGTTTGCAGTCCCCAAATCTATGCCAATGTCGTTGGAAAACAGGCTCTTAAGTTGCGTCAACATGAAGAGTGCCTAAGCACGGTCTCAGGCTACGTAGCAGCGGAAGCGAGGGCAAGACATATTCCCCTGTTGCAGATCGTCCCGGCACAATGCCCAACCCTGCCGCCGCGCGGGCCGGATGCGCGTCCGAGAAACGGTGCGACCGGGCGACTTAATCCACGAACATCAGTTCGTTCGAGAGCAGAAGCGCTTGCGCGAGCTTCGCCCACGGCGCGAGCGATGAGGGGCGCGTGGAGCCGGGTTGGTCTCCACTTGTGCGTCCGGGAGCATCCTGCGCGGCGATGAAATCCAGCGCCCACCCTGCTTCGTCGGGCAAAGGCGGGCGCTGATAGCAGACCTGAAACAGAAACCGTGCGCGCATCGCATCGGTCGGGTGCGATTTGAAGTCCGGACGCGCCACGATCGCCTTCGCCTGCTGCGCCACGAACGGGCTGTTCATCATGAAAAGCGCCTGTTGCGGCACGGTGGTGTAGAAGCGCTGCGGGCTCGTGGTGTCCGGGCTCGCGAAGTCGAACGTGCGAAACATCGCGGGCAGGTTCTGCCGGTCGATCAGTCCGTAAACGGCGCGGCGCGTGGCGAAGGGCTCCTTCACGAGGTCGACGGGTTGTCCACCCGTTGTCGTGTCGAGCGTGCCCGCTACCGCGAGCAGCGTGTCGCGCATCTGCTCGAAGTCCAGCCGCTGCCGGTTGAACTTCCAGAGCAGCAGGTTGTTCGGGTCCGCGGCGAGCGCATCCGCCCGGTCGTTGCCCGCCTGCCGATACGTCGCGGACATCACGATCAGTTTGTGCAGTTGCTTCACCGACCAGCCGCTCTCGATGAACCGTGACGCGAGCCAGTCGAGCAACTCCGGATGCGACGGCGGGTCCGCCCGCAAGCCGAAGTCGCTCGGCGTGCGCACGAGGCCCTGCCCGAAATGCCACGCCCAAATGCGGTTCACCGCCACGCGCGCCGTGAGCGGATTCCGCGGGTTTGCGATGGCCTGCGCCATTTCCAGCCGGCCGCTGCCTTGCGCGAAGGGCTTGCGCGCGGGTCCCGCCACAACTTCGAGAAACTGCCGCGGCACCTCGGGCCCGCGATTGCCCTGCTGTCCGCGCACCATCACATACGGGTTGAACGGCGAGCCGTTGTCCTGCAGCGCCATCGCCCGCGGCGGCGCGCCGGAGTGCGTTGCGTCCACTTCCTCGACCTTGGCGTGCAACTGCCGCAGTCGCGGGCGCACACCTTCGAGCAGCGAATCGTTTTCGGGGTCGGGCACGTTGGCCGGCGCGCCTTTCGCGCGCAGCACTTCGCGCAACTGCTCGCGCGCAGGGTCCGCGTGCGGCGTCGCGGCGTCGCATTCATTGAGCAATCGGGCGTATCGATCCGCGACCTGCCGGAGCGACACCGGCGGTTCGCCGGCGAACATCTTCGCGACGAGCGGATGAATCGGTTTCTCCCCGTCGGAGTTCGAGGCAAACTTCGCGGCGAGCTCCTTTGCCTTCGCCTCGAAGCCTTCCGCCGGCAGGTGCGTAAACGCCATCCACGGCGCGAAGCGCGGGTCGTGCGACTTTGCGGCGTCCGCGAGCCACGACTGCCAGCGCCGGAGCGTGTTGCCATCGAGCTTGCGCTCCGCGAGTGCGCGGTCGCCCCGCCCGGGGAGCGAACCCTTCAATTCGTGGGACGCGAGCAGGTAATCGCCCGTGCGCCGGCGCACGTCGGCGAGCGCCTTTGCCAGTTCCTTCTCGCGGAAGTCGGCGAGTTCCCGTTCTCGCTTTTCGCGTTCGGCGAGGTATGCCTTGCGCGCCTCCCCGGGCGGCTCGATGCCGAGCAGCGGCTTCTCCCGGGGCTCGCTGCAACTCGCGAACACGCCGTAGAGCGAGTAGTAGTCCTTCGCCGGAATCGGATCGTATTTGTGATCGTGACAGCGCGCGCACGCGACCGTGAGGCCCATGAAACCCCGGCACATGGCGTCGAGCCGGTCGTCAATGATGTCCTCCTGGTTGTTGAGGAAGCGCCGCCCGAGCGTGACGAACCCGAGCGCCGCAAGGTCGCGCTGCGCGATCGGGTTTTGGACATTGGACCCTTGGACCTTGGACTCCGCGATCGCCAAGTCGGCCGCCAGTTGCCGGATGATGAACTGGTCCCACGGCAAGTCCTCGTTGAACGCGCGGATGACCCAGTCCCGATACGTGTAAGCGTAGGCGTAGCGGCGCTGCTCGTCGCCCGCGAGGTAGCCCTTCGTGTCGGCGTAGCGCGCGACATCAAGCCAGTGCCGCGCCCAGCGCTCGCCGTAACGCGGCGACGCGAGCAGGCGGTCCACAAGCGCCGCATACACCGGCGGTGTCTCACGAGTCTGACTCGACTCCCGGACAAACTCTTCCACCTCTGCCGGCGTTGGCGGCAGGCCCGTGAGATCGAAGCAGAGCCGCCGGATCAGCGTGCGCGGGTCCGCCTGCGGTGAAGGGGCAAGTTTCCGCGATTCGAGCTTTGCGAGCGCGAACGCATCGATGGGATTGCGGATTGCGGATTGCGGATTGCGGACACGGGGGACGGGCGGGTCTTTCACCGGCTGAAAAGCCCAGTGGGATTTCACCTTCGCGGGGTCGGAGAGGGGCGGGTGATCCGCGGAGGTTGCCGCCGCGCCCGTTCGCGGGTCGGGCGCGCCCATCTTCACCCATGTTTCGAGGTCGGCGACCTGTGCAGTCGACAGCCGCTTGTTCTTCGGCGGCATCTGCAGATCGTTGTCCGCGTAGCGAACGGCGCGGATGAGCCGGCTCTGCTCGGGTTTGCCGGGCAGGATGACGGCGCCGGAATCGCCGCCTTTGAGCACGCCGTCGCGCGTGTCGAGGCGCAGGCCGCCCTTCACCTTGCCGCCCGCCGCGCTGTGGCACTCGTAGCAATTCTCGATGAGCAACGGCCGGATGCGCGACTCGAAGAACTCGACCCCGGCGGAGTCCCTGCCCGCCGCGCGCGCCGGCGCGGCTGCCGCGCCCGCAATCGCGGACGCGAGCAGCACAGCATGATACGAGGACAACATCACAACCGGTAGACTGGCTTCGACATGCGCCGCGCATTCAACCGCTCAGATCGACACAATTCAACACGGCCTTCGCCGCGCGGTTGCTCGCGCCGGGTGGGCCGAGCGAGGCGACGACCTTCGCGAGCTGTTCCTTCACGCTTGCCCGGCGCGAGTCGTCGCGAAGCAAGTCGAGCGCGGCGTGGGCGAGGTTGCCGCCGGTCGCAGCGTTCTGCACGAATTCCGGAAAGACCTCCCTGCCTGCAAGCAGGTTGGGCATCGCGAGAAAGTCCACCGTAACAAGCTGGCGGCCGATCATGTAAGTGAGCCCCGAGGTCTTGTAGAGCGCGACCGCCGGCACGCCGAACCACGCGCATTCGAGCGTGACCGTGCCGGTCGAGGCGATGGCGACCGTGGCTTCGCGCAGCGCTGCGCCGAGTCCACCAACCTGCATCGCAACGCCGAGCGCAGCCGCATGGTTCGCGAGTGGCTTGAGATCTTCACCCGGCAACACCATGCAGAAAGTCACCGCGGGCAGTTCGCGCCGGATGATGCGGACGGCTTCGAGCATGGGCGGAATGTGGCGTTTGAGTTCTCCCACGCGACTGCCGGGAAGCAGGAGGACGCGGGGCGTGGATGGTGAATGGCGCAAGGTGGATGGTGCAGAATCGTTGCTCGCATCCGTCGCATCCGCGTTCCCATGTCTCCCGACGATCGGATGCCCGACAAACTCCACGCGCAGCCGCGGCACGCGTTCCGCATACCATGGCTTCTCGAAAGGGACGATCGAGATCAGCAGGTCCACGGTGTCGGCGAGTCGCTGCGCGCGGCCCGGTCGGGAGGCCCACACTTGCGGCGAGACGTATTGCACGAGCTTCGGCCGCCAGCCCGCGAAACGGCGGCTCCGTTCCCGGACTGCGCGTGCGAACCGGCTGTTGAAGCCCTGATAATCCACGCACACGATGACGCCGGGCTTGCGTTCGCACGCGAGCGCGAGGAGTTGGTTGAAGAAGCGCCGGAACGTCGCGTAGTTCCGCACGACTTCCCAGAGGCCGATCACGGAATGCTGTGTGAGGTCGAACGCGAGTTCCACGCCGGCTGCGGCCATCTGTGGACCGCCAGCGCCGAAGAAACGCGGCGCGTCGAGTTTGGACTGCGGAATGGCTGCGGCCTCCGCGCGGATCGAACCAACCAGCTCGGCGGCGAGCAGGTCGCCGCTCGGCTCGCCGGCGATGAGCATGATCTCAAGCGGTCGCATCGTCGTGCCGAGTTTGCACGCTTCGGAGCCGCTCCGCCATCGCGTTTCCAGCGAGCCAGCCGGTCGTCCACGCCGCCTGGAAGTTGAAGCCGCCCGTGATGCCGTCCACGTCGAGCAGCTCGCCCGCGAAGAACAGCCCCGGACACACGCGGCTCTCCATCGTCTTAAAGTCCACCTCGCCAAGCGCCACACCGCCGCACGTGACGAACTCGTCCTTGTTCAAGCTCTTGCCCGTGACAGCGAACTCCGACTCGACAACCTGCCGCGCGAGCGCCTGAAGACGCGCGCGATCGAGCCCCGCCCACTGGGTCGTGGCGGAAACGTCAGCGGCCGCGACGAGCCGCTCCCACAATCGCGAGGGAATCGCACCGAGCGCGGCATTGACCACGCGCTTCGCGCCCGTGCGTTCGCGCTGCCGCTGGCCGAGCGTCATGACGTCCTCCGCCGTGGCATCCGCGAGCCAGTTCACGCGGAGCGGGAAGCGATAATCGAGCGCGTGCAGCTCGCGCGCGCCCCATGCCGAGAGCCTCAGGATCGCGGGACCGCTCAGGCCCCAGTGCGTCACGAGCACGGGTCCGGTCTCGCCGAGCTTGGATCCAGGCACGCTCGCCGTCGCGCGCTCGACGCTCAGTCCCGCAAGCCCGGCGAGCCGCGTGTCCGTGATGTGGAACGTGAACAACGACGGCACCGGCGGAACGAGCGTGTGACCGAGCGAAGTGGCGAGTTCGCCGGACTTCGCCGCGCGGCAACCACCGGTCGCGAGCAACAGAAGGTCGCAGTCGAGAGGCGGCGCGTCAGCCGGCAGAACACGGAACCCGCCGTGCCCGCGTCGCTCCACGCGCCCGACGCCGCAGTTGGCCCGCAACACCACCCCCGCATCGCGCGCGGCGGCGACCAGACACTGAAGGATTGTTTCGGACTGGTCCGTCGTCGGGAACATCCGGCCGTCGGGCTCGGTCTTGAGCGCGACGCCGCGCGACTCAAACCACTTGACCGTGTCCTCCGGTTGGAAGCGATGAAACGCGCCGATGAGCGGTTTGGCGCCGCGCGGAAACCGCCGCGTGATTTCGCGCGGCTCGAAACACGCGTGAGTGACATTGCATCGTCCGCCGCCGGAAATCTTCACCTTCTGAAGAAACTGCGGTCCACGCTCGAGCACGGTGACGGTGCCGCGTCCGCGCAACGCCTCGGCGCACGTGATGGCTGAGAAAAACCCGGCGGCCCCGCCGCCCACGATGATTAGATGAGGCATCCGTGTGCGTTCAAGCAGGCGCGGGTTCGGGCGTGCGCGACAGGCCGCGCCGGACGGGCGACCGGACGAGACTCGCGAGGGAGGGGGCCACGGCCACGGCGTCGCCCGGCCCTGTCCGGTCCTCGGGCGGGTTCGTCGTCAGGAACAAACAACCGTGCATGTCGATCATCGCATTGCGCTGAAGGATACGGACTGTCACGGGGCGGTGCAACCGCCCCGTCGCGCATCGGCATGGCGCTGCTGTTCGCGGGCCGGTGCAGCTCTCTCCGGCATCGACAACGCGGTGCGCCTCTGGCAAAAGGGGGTGTGAATTCGCGAATGCTCGCAGCGGTCGGGGCCGCACTCGCCGTGCTGTGCGGAGTGGCTGCGCCCGGCGCCGCGCCGCGGCCGAACATCCTGTTGATTCTCGCCGACGACCTCGGCTTCTCCGACCTCGCGTGCTACGGCTCGAGCATCGCCACGCCGAATCTTGACCGTCTCGCGGCGGGCGGGCTGCGATTCTCGCAGTTCTACAACGCGGCGCGGTGCTGTCCCACGCGGGCGTCGCTGCTCACGGGGTTGTATCCGCATCAGGCGGGCGTGGGTCACATGCTGCAACCATGGCGCCCGCCGAGTTACAGCAACGGGTTGCTCGAAAACACCGCGACCATTGCGGAACTGCTGCGAACGGCGGGCTACCGGAACTATCACGTCGGCAAGTGGCACGTTGGCGGACTCGGCGGCGGCGCGAAGGCCAGGGCCGAAACGCGCAACCATCCGATGAGCCGCGGCTTCGACCGCGCCTACGGCTCCGGCGGTGGCGGCAGTTACTTCGCGCTGCAACCGCTCTATCTCGATCGCGAGCCGCAGCAGCCGGGGGAAGGATTCTACGCCACCGACGCCTTCACGGAAAACGCCGTGAAGTTTCTCGAGGAGCACGGACGCGGGCACAAGGACCGGCCGTTTTTCATGCACCTTTGCTACACGGCGCCGCACTTTCCGCTGCATGCGAAGCCCGCCGACATCGCGAAGTATCGCGGCCAGTTCCGCCACGGCTGGGACGCCGAGCGCGAGCGGCGATTCGCGAAGCAAAAGCAACTCGGGCTCTTCCCTGCCGCCGCGAAACTCCCGCCCCGAGACCCCGTCGCCACCGCGTGGAGCGACGTGCCCGACGCCGGGCGCGACGAGTGGGACCTGCGCATGGCCGTGCACGCGGCGATGATTGACTGCATGGACCAGGGCATCGGGCGCGTGCTCGGCGCCGTCCGCCGCATCGGCGCGGAGACGAACACGATGGTGCTGTTCCTCTCGGACAACGGCGCGAGCGCGGAGGCGCTCGACTCGTGGCCGAATCCCGCGCGCGGCCACAAGCCCGGCAGCGAGACGGGCACGCGCGACTCGCACCGCTGCCTCGAAATCGGCTGGGCCAACGCCGCGAACACGCCGTTCCGCGAAAACAAGATGTGGGTCCACGAAGGCGGCATCTGCACGCCGCTCATCGTGAACTGGCCCGCGGGCCGCGCGGGCAACGTGGCGCCCGGCGCGCCCGGCGGGCGTGTCGCGACGCAGCGGCGTCACGCCGCGGGCACGGTGGTGGACGATCCCGCGCATGTGATGGAGTTGATGCCGACGTTCCTCGAACTCGCTGGAGTGGACTTTCCGCAGTCGCTCGGCGGGCGCGAGCTTCAGCCGCTTGCGGGGCGGAGCCTGGTTCCATTGCTGCGCGGCGAATGGGCGGGACCGTGCGCCCTCGGCTGGGAGCACGAGGGCAACCGCGCCTTCCGGCTCGACTCGTGGAAGATCGTGGCGACGTTTCGCGGCGGGTGGGAACTCTACAACCTCGCGCGCGACCGCACGGAACTCGACAACCTCGCGGCAAGGCAGCCCGCGAAACTCACGGAACTCACCGCGGCGTGGCAGTCGTGGGCCGCGAACGTCGGCGTCGCCCCGTGGGAGGACCTGCCCGGCGCGGGCTACCAGCCGGCGGCGGGTTACCGGAAGAAGTCCGAGCCGTTCGCGCCCTGACCGTTACTTCTGTTTCTTCGCCTTTGCCGGCGCTTCTCCGAACTTGCGGTTCGGGTCCATCTGTTTCAAATCGTCTTCGCTCGGGCCGCCGCCGAACTGTTTCCAAAACTGCTCCTTGAACGGATTGACTTTGGGTCCGGCCGCGCCCTCGTTGACGAGCAGCGGCGTGACCTCGGTCCACCACGCATCGATGGCGGATTTCAACTCGCGGACGATCTCGGGTTTTTCGTCGGCGATGTTTTTCGTGCAACCGAAGTCCGCCTTCACATCGAACAGCTCCCACTTCTCGCCCTGTCGCGTTGCGTTGACGAGATGATAGCGCGCGTTGCGCGCGCTCACGGCGGCATACTTGGAATCCGCGGCCTTGCCGCGGTCCCACCGGCCGACGTGGGTGAACAGCACACGGTCGGCCCACGGCGCTGACGCGTCCTGCAAGAGCGGAACAAGGTTGCGTCCCTCGGCCTGCCGGTGCGCGTCGTCGCTGAGTTTCGCGCCGGAGATTTCAGCGAAAGTGCGGAAGATGTCCGTGTGCGAGGTGAGCTTGTCCACGTCGCGTCCGCCGGCGAATCCCGCGGGCCAGCGCCACAGCGCGGGCACGCGCGTGCCGCCCATGTAGGGTGTGCCTTTCGCGCCGCGCATGCCGGCGTTGAAGGTTTGCACGCCCGCGGTGCCGCCGTTGTCGGTCATGAAGATGACGAGCGTGTCGCGCTCGATGCCCCATTCCTGGAGCTTGGCGAGCAGACGGCCGAAGTTGTCGTCAATGTTCTCGATCATGCCGTAGAACTTCGCGGCGTTTGGCGGAACCTTGCCCGCATATTTCGCCTCGTAATCCGGCGGACAGTCGAGCGGACCGTGCGGCGCGTTCGGCGTGATGTAGGTGAAGAACGGCTTGCCGGACTTGCGCGCGGTGTCCATCCATTTCGTCGCCTGCGCGAAAAACACGTCGGTGCAGTAGCCCTTTGTCTTCTCGAACCTGCCGTTGTGCTTGATGGCCGGGTCGAAATATTTGTTGCCCGGCGCGTCGCCGCCGGAGCCCGGATACGTCTGCCCGATGCCGCCCGCGCCGTGGATGAAAACCTCGTCGAAACCACGCCGCTCGGGTTGATAAGCGTCCTCGTCCCCGAGGTGCCACTTGCCAAAAATGCCCGTGGTGTAGCCGGCGGACTTGAGCACCTGCGCGGTGGTGGTCGCCTTGAGCGTGAGCCGCTCGCGTTCGAGGATCGTGTGCGTGATGCCGTTCTTGAACTCGTGCCGGCCGGTCATGAGCGCGCTGCGCGTCGGGGCGCACGTCGGGCTCACGTGGAAATCGGTGAACCGCACGCTGTCCTTGTAGAACGAATCCAGATTCGGCGTCTTGAGGACCGGGTTGCCGTGGCAGCCAAGATCGCCGTAGCCCTGATCGTCCGGCATCACGAGGATGATGTTCGGCCGCCGGCCGGCGAGCGCGGCGGCGTGAGACCCGGGAGGGGCGGCCGCGGAGACACAAAGCGCGGCGAACAGGAGGACGGAGCCGCGGCGGTTGAGCGTGTGCATGGCTGCTTCTACCTGGCCGGACTGAATTCGCAAGCTTTCGGGTCAGAGGCTCGCGCGAACGTCACCAGCCTTCGGACGGCTCCGAGCGGTCCGGAACATCGGTCCATCCCCGGCCGGGGAGGTGCGGAACCGACTCCACGCTTGCCCGGCCCCGGCTCATCTCCTAAAAGCTCCGCATGTCAACCACCGCGACGCGGGCGGGTGCGCGGCACGCGAGTTCGTTCGATCTCGCCCGCTGGCTCGACGACCGGTCGGCCCTCGTCAACCGCGCCCTTGACCGGTTCCTCCCGCGCGAGTCCGCGCGACCCGCCACCATCCACGAGGCGATGCGCTACTCGCTCTTCGCCGGCGGCAAGCGCATGCGCCCCGCGCTCACGCTCGCCGCGGCGGAGGCGTGCGGCGGCAACGTCGACGATGCCCTCCCGCTCGCGTGCGCCGTCGAGTGCGTCCACACCTACTCGCTCATCCACGACGACCTGCCCGCGATGGACAACGACGATTTCCGCCGCGGCAAGCCGACGAATCACAAGGTGTTCGGCGAGGGCATCGCCATCCTCGCGGGCGACGCGCTGCTGACGCAGGCATTCGAGATTGCCGCACAGGCGAAGGGCTGGCCGCGGCATCCGCACCACGAACTCGTGCGGGAACTGGCGCGCGCGTCGGGCTCGCTGCAACTGATCGCGGGGCAGGTCGCCGACCTCGAAGGCGAGGGCCGGAAGCTCTCCGTCGCGGACCTTCGCTACATTCACGAGCGCAAGACCAGCGCGCTGCTCTGCTGTGCGGTGCGACTCGGCGGCATGAGCGCGAACGCTCCGGCGGCGCAACTCGACGCGCTCACCGTGTTCGGCACCAACGTCGGCCTCGCGTTCCAGGTCGTGGACGACATCCTCGACGTGACGCAGACCACGGAGCAACTTGGCAAGACCGCGGGCAAGGACATTGCGGCACAGAAGGCGACCTATCCGAGCATCGTGGGTTTGGAGCAGTCGCGGCTCATCGCGCGGCGGCTCACAAAGAAGGCGTTTGCGGCGCTGCGGCCGTTCGGCGGGAAATCCGCAGCGCTGAACGCGCTCGCGCACTACCTGTTGATCCGGGACAAGTAATCAGCCCAGCTCCGCGCTGCTCCACCGTTCGCCGGCCTTGAGCACGCGGCACGGCTGGCCGATCTTCGCGCACTCGTCCACGAACGCCGCAGGGTCCGCCGTGTTGAACGTGAACATGTCGTAATGCATCGGCACGGCGAGCCGCGCGCCGATGTCCTTCGCCAGCCGCGCCGCCTCGCGCGCGTCGAGGTTGCCCGCGACCTTGCGCTCGGGCCGGTCGCCGTTGATCGGCAGCAGCGCCACGTCCACCCTGAACGGCCGCACCCAGTCCTCGATGCCGCGGTAGAGCTTCGTGTCGCCCGCGTGGTAGATGCGCCACGAGCCGAACTCGACGACGTAACCGAGGAATTTGTGGTTCAAGTCGGCGTCCTGCTCGAGCTCGTTGTGCGCCGCCGGGATGCCGTGAAAGCGGAAGCCGCCGCGCGCGCGGATGTCGCCGGCGTTGATGCCCATGAGCGCCGTTGACTTGGGACTGAGCTTGAGCCGATACGCCGCCACGCCGCGGTTGGCCTCGGGGACGAGCAGATGCAGCTTCGGGTTCGCCGCGAAAAGGGGCAGCAGAGTGTCCGGGTCGAAGTGGTCCGTGTGGTTGTGGCTCGACGTGACGACATCGATGAAGTCCAGCCGCTCCGGCGCGATGACGCGCGCGGTCATCCGCACATGCGGCTTGTTGGTCCCGGCATACTTCGCGGTCAGCGAGTCGGAGAGATACGGGTCGAGCAGGGCGTGGCGCTTCTGCCACTGGAGGAGGAAGCCGCTCTGCCCGAGCCACCACAAGTGAAAGTGCCCGTGCCCGTGGTGCGCCGCGCGCACGTTGGCGAGGAAGGCGGAGTCGTGGAGAGCAGGGCCGATCATTGGAAGCTCATCGTTGAGCACGCACCCGTCGCACCCCTTCGACCATGTTCGCCAGCTTCTGCTTCGCCGCCCAGCGCGCGGTTTGCGAGAGGCCGCAGTCGGGCGCGAAGGCGAGGCGATCCGCTGGCGCGTGCTTGAGGCACGCGCGCACGCGGTCGGCCACGTCGGCTGGTGTCTCGATGTAGTAGCTCTTCACGTCAATCACGCCCACGGCCGCGTCTTTGCGCTTCGCGATTTCCGCGATGAGTTCCAGTTCGGCGAACTCGCGGCTCGCCATCTCGACGTGGATTTCGTCCACGGCAAGTTCGAGGAACGCCGGGAACATCGGCGCGTAGCGGCGCGGCCCGACAGCGCGGCCCTTGTAGTTGCCGAAGCACAGGTGCGTCGAGAGCCGGCACCGGCCCGCGACGCCCTCGACCGTGCGGTTGAAGATGTCCACGAAGCGGCGCGGGTCCTCGCGGTGCGCGTAGCAGCTCATGCTCGGCTCGTCCACGCAGATCTCGCGGCAGCCGGCCTCGGCGAGCGCCTCCAATTCGGCGCGCACGATGGGCAGCAGCGCCTCGGTGAGCGCGTAGCGGTCGGCGTATTGCGGGCTGGGCAGCAGGCGGCCGCTGAGCGTGTAAGGGCCGGGCACACTCGCCTTGAGCGTGGGATGTGTTTCAGGCAACGAAGCACCCCTCACCCCGGCCTTCTTCCCTTCTGAAGGGGAGAGGGTGCCCGAAGGGCGGGTGAGGGGTTGACCGGTGGCGACCATCCGCTTCAGCCGCTCGAAGTCGTCCACGGCGCCGAGGCCGCGCGGGGCGCGCAGTTCGCCGGTCACGCGGTGCTTGCCGCGCTGGTCGTGCGCGGGCGGGCCGAACCGCCGCGGCGACGCGCTCTCCAACTCGATGCCTTCGATGAATCCGTAGAAGCTGAGGTTGAAGTCGAGCCGGGTCTGCTCGCCGTCGGTGATGACATCGAGCCCGGCCTCGAGCTGGTCGCGCACGGCGATGGCCACCGCGTCGTCCATCAACTCGGCGCGGTCGGTCTCACCGAACTGGTCGAGCTGTTGCGAGGCGAATTCGAGCCAGCCGGGAAACGGCAGGCTGCCGACGACGGTCGTGCGAAGCGGTCGGTCCTTCATTGAATGAAGGGAGTTTGACCGCGTGAGGTCACCAGGCCAACTCCTTCTTCACCCCGGCGAACGCGTTCACGGCCCCTTCCAATGCCTCGCGCGTGTGCGCGGCGGAAATCTGGCATCGGATGCGCGCCTTGCCCTGCGGCACGACGGGATACGAGAAGCCGATGACGTAAACGCCCTTCGCGA
>VHCN01000052.1 GCA_016871675.1 Verrucomicrobiota bacterium | reverse complement strand
GCAAGCCGCTCAGGCGCGCCTTGCCGCCGAAGACGATGGTGCGCGTGTCCGCCGGCGCGCTGGCCGCGTAGTCCTCGAAGCTGACGCGCAAGTCCACCGGTTGCCCGCCGCGCGCCCGTTGCGCCTGCCGGATGAAGTCGGCGGAGAAGTCCGCCGGGAACCGCCAGTAGTGCGAGTGGACGTCAATGGTCATGGCTGATTTGGTTTAGCCACGGATTGAACACAGACAAAACACGGATGGAAAAAAAAGACGAAGCCTGGCCGACAGAGCGTTCTTCATCGGTGTTCAATCCGTGTTTCATCCGTGGCTAAGAATTTGAGTCCGCCGCTTCAATCATCCGGTCAAACAACCGTTCCACTTCACGCTTGGTTTCGTCGTCGAGGCGGAAGCCGACGGGGCCGCGCACAAGCGTGTTCTTGAAGATGCCCTGGCGGACGAGCAGGTGTTTCTCCACGGCGAGGAAGGCGTCGAGGCTGGTCTGCATCGAGATGAGCGCGGCGAGCGGGCCGTGGATGCGGTCGGCGCGCGCGGTGTCGCCGGCTTCCAGCGCGCGCCAGAGCGGGACGAGGCCGCGAATGAGGTCCGCCGCGGGCATGGTGCCGACGATGCCGCGCCGGAAGGAGTCCACGAGCGCGATGCCGCCGGTGCCCTCGAAGACGCGCGCGCGTCCGGCCGTGGCGTCGCGCAGCTCGGAGAGCTTCGGGCCGATGGGGCTGGCCTCGGGCTTGTAGAGCACGCGGTCGGGGCCGAACTCGTCGAGCAGCCGGGCCTGCATGGCGATGGGCATGGGCTTGCCGACGTAGCCGCTCGCGTCTTGCACGATGACGGGGATGCGGATGGCTGAGAGGATGCGCCGGTAGTAGGCGAGCAACTCCGCTTCTCCGATGCCCACGGACACGGGCGGAATGGCCATCACCGCGTCCGCGCCGACGGACTCGGCGTGCCGGGCGTAGCGCTCGGCGACCTTGCTCGATTCCGCGCCGACGCTGATGACAACCACGCCACGCGCGCGGCCGGACTTGCACGCGGCCTCGGCGAGTTGCTCGCGCTCTTCGCTGCTGAGGCGCAACGTCTCCGACACCATCGCCATGACGATGCCGTGCGCGCCGCAGTCGTGGAGCCACGCGATTTCGCGTTCGAGCGTGGCGAGGTCAATCGTCTCGTCGGCGTGGAAGGGCGTCTGGAAGACGGGGAGGACGCCGCGCAATTTGCGGGTGGTGGAACTCATGAGTCGCGGGTTGAATCCCACTTCGGGCAGGGCGGTTCAAGGCTTTACTTCACCACGGGCCCCCACAATCCTCGCGCCAACTCGGTTCACACATGGCAGCGGCATTCACGCGACAAACGACAAACCCGTTCAAGCAGGCGCTGCGCGAGGGCAAGGTGCAGATCGGCCTCTGGGCGAACCTGTGCAGCAACGTCGCCACCGAGGTCACGGCGGGCGCGGGCTTCGACTGGCTGCTGCTCGACACCGAGCACGCGCCCAACGAGCTGCCGATGATTTTCAGCCAGCTCCAGGCGATGACCGGCGGCACCGCCGTGCCCGTGCTGCGGCCCGCGTGGAATGACATGGTGCTGCTCAAGCGCTTCCTCGACATCGGCGTGCAAAACCTCCTCGTGCCTTACGTGCAAAACGCAGCCGAGGCGAAGGCCGCCGTGGCCGCGACGCGCTATCCGCCGCAAGGCATCCGTGGCGTCGCCTCGATTCACCGCGCAAACAAATACGCCCGCGACAAGGGCTACTTCGCGCGCGCGAACGACGACATGTGCGTGCTCGTGCAACTCGAAACCACGACCGCGCTGCAAAACCTCGAGGAGATCGCCGCGGTGCCCGGTGTGGACGGCCTCTTCATCGGCCCGAGCGACCTCGCGGCTTCGCTCGGACACCTCGGCGACGTGGCGAATCCGCAGGTGCGCGCGACGATCGAGAGCGCCATCAAGCGCATCCGCGAGGCGGGCAAGGCGGCGGGCATCCTCGCGCCGGTCGAGGCGGATGCACGCCACTGGTTGAAAGTCGGCGCGACGTTTGTCGCCGTGGGCAGCGACTTGAACGTGCTCGCGCGCCATACCGAACAGCTTGCCGCGCGTTTCAAGGCCGCGCTGCAATCGCCGCAGAGTTAAGCGCGGATGAACGTTTCCGCCGAACTTCTCCGCCGCCAGTGCGCGGCCATTCTCCACGCGTGGGGCCTGCCCGGGGACCACATCGAGGCCGTCACGCACGTGCTCGTCGCAGCAAACCTCCGCGGCGTGGACTCGCACGGCATCTCGATGCTCACGCTTTACGACGAGTTCCGGCGCAACGGCAAACTCACGCTCAAGCCCGCGGTGCGCGTCGTCCGCGAGTCGCCCGTGACGGCGCTGGTTGACGGCGACGGCGGGCTGGGCCATCTGCCCGGGCTTAATGCGATGCGCCTGGCCATCGGGAAGTGCGCCGCGTCAGGCGTGGGCGTCGTCGGCGTGCGCAACGCGAACCACTTCGGCGCGGCGGGCGTGTATGCGCTGCTCGCGCCGGAGCGCGGCTTCATCGGCGCGGCGATGACGGCCACATGGCGGCCGGGCATCGTGCCGACGTTCGGCGCGGAGCCGATGCTGGGCACGAATCCCATCGCGTTCGCGGCGCCGGCGAAGCGGCACCCGCCGTTCTGCCTCGACATGGCGACGAGCACGGTGGCGCTGAACAAGATCAAACTCGCGGCGCTTCACGGCAAGGCCATCGAGCCGGGCTGGGCGCTCGACGACCGCGGGCGGACCGTGACCGACGCGCGCGAGGCGATGAAGCACGTGCTGCTCACGCCGCTCGGCGGCACGCCGGAACTCAGCAGCTACAAGGGCTACGGACTCGCGACGATGGTGGAAATCTTGTGCTCGACGTTGACCGGCGCGAGCGTCGCGGCCATCCGCAACCAGCGCGACCCGGACGCCGCGCGGCACAACGTCGGCCAGTTCTACCTCGCGCTCGACCCGAAGTGCTTCCGCGAGCCGGGCGAGTTTGAGCGCGAGATGGACGACCTGATTGACGCGCTGCACGGCACGAAGCGCGCCGACGCGGATCAGCCGGTGCTCGTTGCCGGCGACCCGGAGCAGGCGTGCTTCGCGCAACGCAGCCGCGAGGGAATTCCAGTCAGTGACGAGTTGAAGGCGACGCTGCGAAAACTTGCGGACGGGTGCGGCGCGGATTGGGTGCTGGGATGAAGTGCGAAGTGCAAGTCCAGTCAGGAAACAATCGATCCGAAAACAATCCGTGCTTTGCGCGAAATGCCCATGCTACGACGTTTGCAGCGAACTGTTGATACACGACAGGTTGTCGTAAGTCACATTGCAGCATGCAGCGCGTTTTGGCCTGTTTTCACGGTCAAATGGGCACGGTGCGCCCGACCAGATCACTTCACTTTCGCTCCTCGCACTTCTCACCCCTCACTTCGCCACTGGTCTGCCCCCGTCGGCCACATTTCCACCGGCTCCCAGCCAAGCAGTTCCTTCGTTGGCCCGAGGTCGAAGCGCGGGAGGTTCACGGGCTTGCTCGTCGCGTAAAGAATGGCGAAGCGTTCCTTCATCGGCGCTTCGACGGCGGCGGCGAAGAAGCGGCCGGCGTCGCCAGGGCTGAGGTAAACGTCTTGTGCCCAGTCCGTGGCCGAAATCTCCGCGATGTGCGCGGCGTCGCGCGGCACCCAGCCGAGTCGCACGGCGATGACCTCGATGCCGTGCGTCTCCGCGTAGCCCTGGCCGATGGCCTCGGCGAAGACCTTCGTGGCCGCATACCAGTAGCGCGGCGTGACGGGCTCGTGCGGGCTGATGGGCGCGGTCTGGCGCTGGCGTTGCCACCAGTTCACCTGCCCGCTGCTCGCCAGCACGGTGCGCCGCGCGCCCGCGAGACGCGCGGCTTCGAGCACGTGATGCAGGCCGATGATGTTCGGCGGGAGAAGCTGCGTGAGGAAGTCCGCGTCATCCGGCGTGGCGGCGAGATGGATCACCACGGAAACACCCTGCGCCGCGCGCTTCACGGCGTCCGCGTTCGTGATGTCACCGATGATGAAGTCCCGCGTGCCCGGCGTCGGCGTGCGGTCGAAGCCGCGCACGGCGTGGCCGCGCGCGACGAGTTCCGCCACCACCGCGCGGCCGATGCGGCCCGCCGAGCCGGTCACGAGGATGGTCTGTTTCTCCTGCACGGTGTCGCGAGGATGCGGAGGCTTCGAAGCACGGGCGACGAAAAAGTTCAACGTCGGGCGCTGTCGGCGGCAGGATCATCTCCGCGGGGCCGCGTGCTCCACAGCACGACGGCCGCGAGCACGAACCCGGAGGCAACATCCGTCACGTAGTGGTAACGCAGATACACGGTGGACACCCACAGGCCGGCGCACGGGAGCAGTTGCACCCAGAAGCGCGGACGCGCGTGCCGCCAGTCCCAACCGAGGATGAAGGCCGTGATCGCGACGTGCAGGCTCGGGAAACAGTCGGCGCGGTTGCTCCATTCGAGCGCGACGCGGAGCGTCGTGTGCGTGAGCCAGCCGCCGTGAACCGGGGCGCCCGCCTGCAAATCCAGCAAGTAGGGGCCCGCCGCGGGAAGGAGCGTGTAGCCGAAGTAGCCGAGGCCGAACACGGTGAAGAACCCGGCGAAGAACCGCTTCATCGCGGGCAAACCGCGTCGCGAGTAATGCACCAGCGCCGCGAACATGACCGGATAAAACAGCGCGTAGCAGAGGCTCATCACATCCGCCAGCGCGGAGCTTGAGGCGAAGTTCTGCGCCACGGGCGCGCCGCCGAACAGCCGCGCGTCGGCCTGCGCGAGCCAGTCGTCGCCGGGCACGGACGAGAACTTGGGAGCCGCCGTGCGCAACGCGAGGTAGGACGCGGTCATCACGCCCACGTAGGCCCACAGGCGGACGCGCCAGCGGAAGCCGGTTTCATCCGCCCGGCACCACGCCGCGAGAACCAGGCACGATGCCGTCAGCGCGAGGAACGAAAGCGTGTCGCCGTCCAGCCAGCCCGCCGTGGCCACGAGCCGAAGCCACGTCACTCCGAGGAACAGCGTGAAGGCGAGCTCATGCGGGAGCATCGCCGCGCGGAAACTGGCCAGCGCCTTCATGGGCAGGTCACCGCGTGCGGGCGATCTGCTCGCGCATGGCGGCGAAGTAGCTCTTCGCCGTCTCCGCGCTGGCTGGCTTGCGGCTCAGCGCGCCCGCGTCCTCGACCAGTTCCTCCGGCAGTTCCTTGAGAAACGGCGACGGATGACACGGCGCGAGCTGGCCGTATTTGCGGCGGGCGCCGCAATGGCTGAGCGCGAGCGTCTCCTGGGCGCGGGTCAGCGCGACGTAGAAGAGCCGGCGTTCCTCGTCGAGCGTGCCTTCGACTTTCGACCGCGAATGCGGCAGCAGGCCGTCCTCCAAGCCCACGATGAAGACGTGCGGGAATTCGAGCCCCTTGCACGAGTGCATGGTGATGAGCGTGACGGCGTCGCCTGCCGACTCCTTCTCCTCCTCGCGCTCCGCATCGAGCGTGAGGTCCTCGAGGAACGCTTCGAGACGCGCCGACAGTTCTCCACGTCCGGCGGAGTCCATGGTCGCGACCAAGTCGCGCAGATTGCGGATGCGGTTTTCGGCAGCATCAACGTCCTTCTCTGAACGGCGCAACTCGGCCCAATAGCCGGTCTCGTCGAGGAAGCGTGTGGCCCAGGAGGCCAGCGAACTGCACCGCTCACCCTGCGCGGCCGATGAACTCGCCATCCGCTCACCCCTCACCCGTCCCGCTCCGAGCGGGAGCACCCTCTCCTCTCGTCCGACGAGGGGAGAGGGATGGGGTGAGGGGTGTCCATTCTGTGCAAGCGCGGCGCGGGTGCACTCGACGAACGCAACGAAGTCACGAATCGCCTCGCCGGTTCGCGTCTGGAACTGCGCCTGCACGTCCGCGTTGCGCATCGCGGCGAAGACCGGGCAGTGCCGCTCCTGGCTCGCGGCGAGCAGGCGCTCCATCGTCACGTCGCTCAAGCCGCGCGCCGGCGTGTTGGCGATGCGCAGCAGGCTCACGTCGTCATGCGGATTGAGAAACGTCTTGAGATACGCGAGGAAGTCGCGCACCTCGCGCCGGTCGAAAAAGCTCTGGCCGCCGATCAGGTGATACCGCACCCGCGACTTGCGCAGTTCGGTCTCGATGGGGCGCGACTGGAGGTTCGTGCGGAACAGGATGGCCTGCGCGCCCCAGGGCACGCGGCGCGCGACGCGGTTGAACTCGATCTCCTCGGCCACCGTGCGCGCCTCCTCCTCCTCGTTCGAGAACGCGTGCCTCATGATCTTCGCGCCCGCACCCTTCTGCGACCACAGGTTCTTCCCGCGGCGGCGCGGGTTGTGCCGGATGACGGCGTTGGCGGCCTGAAGGATGGTGTTTGTGGAGCGGTAGTTCTGCTCGAGCTTGATGACCTTCACCTCGGGGAAGTGCTTCTCCAGATCAAGCAGGTTCGCCACCTCGGCGCCGCGCCAGCCGTAGATGGACTGGTCGTCGTCGCCCACGACGCACAGGTTGCGATGGTCCCTTGTCAACGCGTGGACGAGTTCGAACTGCGCGGCGTTCGTGTCCTGATACTCGTCCACCATCACGTAGCGGAAGCGCGCGCGGCACGCCTCGAGCGCGTCGGGATGCCCGGTGAACAGCCGCAGCGTGAGCAGGATGAGATCGTCGAAGTCCACCGCGTTGCACGCGCGCAGGGCGGACTCGTATCGGGTGCGGATGTGACCGGCGAGCGCGGCCACGTTGTCGTCCGCGAACGCCGCCGTTCGCGCGCCGCCGTTGCGGAGCTTTCCGAGCATCGCCAGCACCGCGGCAGCGTCCACCTTCTCGCCCTTCACCGAGATGTGGCTGAGAATCTTCTTCACGGTGCTGAGCTGCTCGGACTCGTCGTGGATCACGAAGTTGCGCTTGTAGCCGAGCTTCTCGATGTGGTGGCGGAGAATGCGAACGCACAGCGAGTGAAAGGTGCTGATGGTCGGGCGTGGCGCTGGTTCGTTGTTCCCCGCGCGGCCGCGTGGCACGAGCTCGTCTACGCGCCCGAGCATTTCGCGCGCGGCCTTGTTCGTGAACGTGACGGCGAGGATGTTTTCCGGCGCAATGCCGCGCTCAATCATGTGCGCGATGCGGAACGTGATGACGCGCGTCTTGCCGGTGCCCGCGCCGGCGAGGATGAGCACCGGGCCGCGATGGGTCTCGACGGCGAGGCGTTGCGGCGGATTGAGCGAGGCGAGATTCAACATGCGCGCGCGGAGTCTGCGGACGGGGCATCGCCGTGGCAAGAACCGCGCGTTACGGCGTTGGCCCCCGGCGGCGAGCAAGCGCGTATCGGACGAACGAAAACAGCCCCGAGAAACGGAACGATGGGTCCACGTAGCGCCCGACGACGTAGAAGGCGAAGTAGCAGGCCCGGCAAAACGACCACACCGCGAGCTCGAGCAGCAACGCGACCTTCCCGGTCGGCACCTCCGCGATCAGCAGCGCTGCCGGGGCGATGCCAGGGGCGAGGAAGAGGATTCCCTTCAGCCAGATGAGTTTTGGGTTGGTGAGGTCTTGCATGGGAGTCGTGTCGGGAAGTTTCGTCGAAACGAACCGTCCGCCAACGGGCGGGACGGTTTCCGCCGTTGACACGACATGGCTGGAAGCGCATCGTCGAATCAGACCGATGCCTCAAAAGAGCACCTTCTTTCGTTCGCGGAAGCGGACCGGCTTTACCCTCATCGAATTGCTCGTCGTCATCGCGATCATTGCGATTCTTGCGGGCATGCTCCTGCCGGCGCTTGCGAAGGCAAAGGGAAAGTCCAAGGGGATCAAGTGCGTGAACAACGTCCGGCAGATCGGCATGGGGCTGCTGCTGTATGCGGGCGATTACAACGACGGATTCCCGCCCTTGTGGGAAGGGCCCGCAATCTGGCCGCCGATCACGAACGCTTACACTCCGCCGCCGCAGTGGTTTTGGCAGAAGCTCACGACCGGCTACCTCGGGAAGGATCTCGACACCCGGACGAACATCAACTCGGTCTGGCGCTGTCCCGAGGTTCGCGAGCAGGACATGCAGGGCGCGGCGACGTTCGGGTTCAACTTCGGCGGCTACGGGCCCGTCGAGAGCACGATCATCCGTTACATGTTGCAGGCGGACAACGTGACGCCGCTCGGAAGCCGGCGGATCATTGACATCAACCGCCCGACGCAGATCTGGCTCATGGGCGACATCGGCGTCCTCAGAAATCCTGCAGTCGGTCCCATCGGCGGTTACACGACGACGCCCACGACATTCGCGCCGAATCTCGCGGGTGTTTTCGCAAACAACCGTGGGCCGGCATTGCGGCATCTGTTCAAGGCCAACATCGTGTTCGTGGATGGCCACACGGAGACGTGGGAGAACTTCCCGCTCACGAACAACATGAACAACATCTTCGCGACCGCCAACGGCACGCCGCCCGGCCTCTAACCCGTGCCGGCAGTGCGAACCCATGTCACAGTCGAGTTGATGCGAACCCATTTTCGAGTTGTGGCGTGTCTCGCCGTGAGCGCGGTTGTTTCCGGTTGCAACAAGCCCTCTGGACCCGCGACACCACCCGTTGTCGCCGCGCCTCCATCCCGTGCTCCTGCGATTGCGCCGGCGCCGGCACCCGTGCCCGAACCTCCGAGTGCTCCCGCGCCACCGGCCGAATCCCCAGCCGCAGGCGCGCGCGTGGAGCCGGTCACCGCAACCCAGATCGAGGTCGATTTGCAGCGCCTTCTCGTTCGCTACTACAACGAGAATCAACGGCCCGCGATGAGTTGGGACGACTTGCTGACCGCGCGGTATATTCCTGCCATTCCGCGAGGATCGGATGGCAAGCCGCTCGATTGGAACACCACCATGCAGCGCATCGGCCGCGCCTCGGACCGGTCGCGAAAGTGAACCGGCCGGGCATGGGAGCTGCCACGCCGGACCTTGGGGCGTTGCGAGTGGTTGCTCGCGTTGCCGAGGTTGCTGCCGAAGCAAGCCATCGTGCGGCCAATGAGGCTCTCGCCCTGCTCGTCGGTCTTCATTAGCTTCATGAGCAGCCCGGCGGCGGTCCTCACCTTCTCCAATTCCAGCGTCCCGAACTGCGCAAGCTCCGCCGGGTCCCGGCCGTGGATTGCATTCACAACGACGCCGCAAGGCCTCAACGCGGGACACTCAAGGCTGGACGACCGCGCGCCAGCGACTAACCTTGGCACGTTCAAGCACGCGCCGCCGCCAACAATGACCGCCTTGGAAAAGAGCCGCCTGTTCAGCGAGTTGTTCTCGACCGAGTTGAAGTTACTCGAGCAGACGGCGCAACTGAAGAGCTTCAAGGCGGGGCAGGTGGTCTTTCGCGAAGGCGACCCCGGCGACGGACTTTACGTCGTGCAATCGGGACTCGTGTCCATTTCCGCGACCGTGCACGAACAGGAACGGCGCGTGCTCACGCGGATTACGACGGGCGATTACTTCGGCGAGATGTCGCTGCTCGACAGCGAGTCACGCTCCGCCACTGCGATGGCCGAGCAGGACACCGAGGCCCTCTTCATCGCGCGCCCCGACCTGCTCAAACTCCTCGACCAGTCGCCCAAGCTCGGCGTGAGCCTGCTCCGCGAGTTCAGCCAGCGCATACGCGAGGTTAACAGGCAATACATCCGCGAAGTGCTCCAGGCCGAGCGGCTCACGCTCGTCGGCAGGTTCGCGCGCACCATCGTCCACGATTTCAAAACCCCGCTCAATATCATCAGTCTCGCCTCAGAGCTCGCCTGCATGGAGATGACCAGCCCCGCCAACCGCAAAGTCGCGCACAAGCGCATCTACCGGCAGGTGCTGCGCCTCACGAGCATGATGCACGAACTGCTCGAATTCACCCGCGGCACACCGAGCGGGATGGTGCTCGAGGCGATGGACTACGGCCAATACATCCACGCCCTTGCCGAAGAGCTGAAGGTTGAGTTGCTCGAGCGCAAGGTGCAGCTCGAACTCGCGTCCGAGCCGCCCTCCGTCCAGGTCCAGCTCGCTCCGAAGCGCATCAACCACCTGTTCTTCAACCTGCTCAACAACGCCGTCGACGCGATGGCCATCAAGAGAGGCGGGCGAATCTCCCTGCGCGTCTCGACAGACGGAAAGGAAGTCATCACGGAGGTCGAGGACACCGGCCCCGGCATCGCGCCGGAGGTGGCCTCGCGGCTTTTCGAGCCATTCGCGACATTCGGCAAGGAACAAGGCACCGGGCTCGGTCTCTCGATCTGCCGCAAGATTGTCGAGGACCACGGCGGGCGCATCTGGACACGTTCGGAAGCCGGCCGGGGCGCCATCTTTGTCATAGCGTTACCCGTGTACAAATGAAGCGCGCCGGCTTCGCGATGGCGTGCGCGATCTGTGTCGCGCGAGCCGGCCCGTCGGCATCGCAAACTCCACCCGTTGCTCCGCTCGCTTACGTCAAGGAAGCCACGCGCGAGGCCACGCTCAAAGCCTCGCTCGACGCGGCCGCGAAGCAACTGACCACGTTTCGTGTCGGTCCGTGGATGACGCTTGGAAATGCCGAGGCGAAGTTCGCCGCCGACGGCGCCACGGATTTTGCCGCGAGCTATTCCGCCACCGGACGCGAGCATCGGTGGTCGCCCGACCCGCAACGCGCCGATGCGCATTGGCGGAAGTTTGACACGACCAATGGCTGGCTTCACCGCGTCATCGTGGCCGACGCGCCGCAAGAGGTCACCTTCATCATCGGCGCGCGCCGGCCGCTGACCGTGCGCTTCAACGGCAAGGTGCTGCCCGGCGAACTTGGTCCGCCCGGCTGGCTCGCCACGCAAATCGCGCACATCAACGAGCCCGTTTCGTTCTACATCCCGCTGCAGCGCGGGACGAACCACCTCTCCATCCGCGTCAGCGAACCGACGGAGTTCTACTTCGAGCTCAGCCCGCTCGGCGCGGCGCTGCGACGCGAACTCAACGAGCGCGTCGCGAGAGATTTTCCCGCCGCGGGCGAGAACCATTACTACAGCCTCCAAACCGTCACTCCTCCGCCGCACGTTGTGCTCGAAGTGGGCGGCATGACCTTCACCAAGGACGGCGCGCTTTGGCTCTGCACCCGCCGCGGCGAGATTTGGAAGGCCATCGGTGCTCCGCAGTCCTGGTCCCTCTTCGCCTCCGGCCTCCAAGAACCGCTCGGACTCTGGGCCGGCAGGCCCGGGGAGTTTTTCACCGTCCAACGCAGCGAACTCACGCGCATCGCCGACATCGACAACGACGGGCGCGCCGACACGTTCGAAACCATCACCGCCGACCCCGGCGTCTCGGCGAGTCAACACGCTTACATCTTCGGGCCCGTGCGCGACCGCGAGGGCAGTTTCTTCGGCGCCATTTCCGGCATCGGCGTGAGCGGGCCGGGCAAGTATTTCGGATGGAGCTTCAAGGTCACGCCGAAGGGCGAGTTCATCCCGTGGTCCGCGGGACTGCGCTCGCCGAACGGCATCTGCATGACACCCGACGGCGAGGTCTTCATCACCGACAACCAGGGCGAATACGTTGGCACGTGCCCCCTGCATCATGTCAGCAAGGGCGCGTTCCATGGCCATCCCGCGGCGCTGAAGTGGGACTCGACCTTCGCCGCCGGAGACAAGACGCCCCTCGATGAACTCACGAAACGCCGCAAGCTGCCCGCGATTCAGTTTCCTTACGGCACGATGGGACAGTCGCTCAGCGAACCGCTCGTGGACACGACAGCCGGCAAGTTCGGCCCGTTCACCGGTCACATGCTCGTCGGTGACGTGACCAAGTGCAACGTGATCCGTGTGACGCTCGAAAAGGTGGACGGCGAGTTTCAGGGCGCGTGCTATCCGTTCCGCAGCGGATTTCAGGCGGGCAACAACCGGCTCGCTTTCGCGCCCGACGGCAGCCTGTGGGTCGGGCAGACTGACCGCGGCTGGGGCAGCATCGGCGGACGCGGCCACGGATTGCAGCGGCTCGTGTGGACCGGCCGCGTGCCCTTTGAAGCGAAGGCGATGAAACTCACGCGCGAGGGCTTCGAAATCGAGTTCACCGCGCCGCTCGACGCCGCGCTCGCGCAGGATCCCGCGACGTGGTCGCTGCAGCACTTCCATTATCTGTATCGCGCAGCCTACGGCTCGCCGCAGATGGACAACACACCCGTGCCCGTCAAGTCCGCCGCGCTCTCGCCAGACCGCAAGACCGTGCGCCTCGCGCCCGACGGTTTGCGCGCCGGGAGAATCTATGAACTGCGCTACGACAAACTCCGCGCCGCGGACGGCGCCGAACCGCTTCACACCGTCGCCTACTACACGCTCAACCGGCTCCAGCGCGACTGAACACGCGCTGCAAGCGCCCCGTCTGCACAACGTCTCATGACCCGAGTGCCGTTCCGCAGCTCCGCCCTCCCCGCACCGCGACGCGGCCGGAGCTTCGTGCTTCGCTTCGCCCCGGCCGGCGTGCTCGGTTGCGCGCTGCTCCTCGCGCGCGCGGGGGATGAGGACTTTGCCGCCCGCAAGTCATGGTGGAGTTTTCAACCCGTCAGGGACCCGGCCATTCCGACACCAAAGAACTCGAAGTGGAGCGCGCATCCCGTGGACCGATTCCTCCTCGCGAAGATGGAGCAACGCGGCCTCACCCCCGCGCCCGATGCAGACCCGCGCGTGTTCATCCGCCGACTCACCTTCGCGCTCACGGGTCTGCCGCCAACTCCGTCCGAGGTGGAAGCGTTCGTCACCGCGTCTTCCATCGGCCATCGGCCATCGGCCATCGGCCATCTCACTGACCGTCTCCTCGCCCGCCCCGCCTTTGGTGAACGCTGGGCGCGGCACTGGATGGACCTCGTTCGCTACGCCGACTCGCACGGCAGCGAGGGCGACCCGGAGATTCCCTTCGCGTGGCGCTACCGCGACTACCTCATCCGCGCCTTCAACGCCGACGTGCCTGCCGACCAGCTCATCCGCGAGCACCTCGCCGGCGACCTGTTGCCCGCCTCTCAGATTCGCTGGAACAAAAGCGACGGCCTCAACGAATCCGCACTCGGGCCCGCGCACTGGCGGCTTGTCGAACACGGCTTTCAGCCCGTGGACACACTCGACGACCAAGTCCGCGTCATCGAGAACCAGATTGATGTCCTCGGCAAAGCCTTTCAGGGACTGACGATCGCGTGCGCGCGCTGCCACGATCACAAATTCGATCCCATCACACAGCGCGACTACACGGCTGTTTACGGTGTGCTCGCGAGCAGCCGCCCCGCGCAAGTGCAGGTGGACGCGCCCGAGCTGCTGAACAAGAATCGCGCCGAACTCCTTGCGCTCAAGTCGCGGATCAAGGCCGTCCTCGCGGACTCGTGGAAGGAGTCCATCCCGCAACTCATCGTCCAACTCACCCGCGGCTCCAGCGCCGACCCGCAACGCGCCGCGCTCCACAAACGCATCGCCAGCATCGAACGCGAAGTGGACAACTTGCGACATCAAGCCCTGGCAAACCGTTTGGTAGCGCAGCCTGCCACCCTGGAAGTCCCCCCAGAATTGGCTCCACCACTCAAGCACCCTCCGATTGTCGTTCCCTTGCCCATCTCCCGTTGGTCCTTCGACTCTGACACTCGTGACCAGCGCGGCTCGCTTGACGGCGAACTCGTCGGCAACGCCACGCTTCGCAACGGGCGCCTCGTGCTCGACGGCAAGGGCTCCTTCCTCCGCACGGCCCCGCTCCCGCGCGACCTGCGCGAGAAAACCCTCGAGGCTTGGGTCGCGCCCGCCACGCTCGACCAGCGCGGTGGAGGAGTGATTTCCATCGAAACGACGCAGCCGCATCATTTCGACTCCATCGTGTTCGCCGAGAAAGACCCGCGCCAGTGGCTCGCGGGCAGCGAATTTTTCAAGCGCACGCAATCCGTCGCCGGCGCACCGGAGACTGCAAAGCCCGGCGAACTCGTGCACATCGCCATCGCGTATCGCGCGGACGGCACCATCACCCTCTTTCGGAACGGTGCGCCCTACGGCCAGTCCTACAAGCCCGCCGCCGCGTTGCATGTGTTCCCCGCTGGCTCCGCGCGCGTGCTGCTCGGCCTCCGTCACACGGGCGCAGGCAACGGCTTCTTCGCCGGCGAGATTGACGAAGCGCGCCTTTACGACCGCGCGCTCACGGCTGATGATGTCGCCGCCAGCTTCAAGGCCGGGCCTGCCGGCATCACGTCCGCTCAACTCGCCGCGGCAATGACGCCCGAGCAGCGCGCGAGGCACGCCACGCTCACGGCTGACCTCGTGAAGCTGCGCGAGGAACTCGGGACGAAGGCACTCACGCCGGACGACTCCCTCGCCGCCGCCCTCAAGGACGCGCAGTCGAACGTCTCAAACCCGCTCCATGCCTGGGCGAAGCTGGCCAAGCTCGACGGGGCTGCGCTGTCGAGCGGCTGGACTGAACTAGTGAAGGTCCGGCACCAGCAACTCAACTCCACACGGGAACATGATGCGCAGTTCACAACTGCGTGGGACTTCGCGAAAGGCGACGACGCGCAATGGTTCCGGAACGGGAGCGCATTCGATCCGGGGAGCGCCGGCGTCCTCGCCGGCCGAACACGCGAAGCCACGAAGGCATCCGGCGTGACGCCGGATGCAGTAGGCCAGGGGCTTGCGCTCTCCGGAGATTTCTCCATCGAGCCCGAGGGTGACCGCGTGCTCAAGGGACTTCTCCCGGCTGGCATTTCCTCGCACCTGCTCAGCGAAAAGCACGGCGGGCTCTTCACCTCGCCGCGATTCAAGATCACCACGGATTTCATCAGCGTCCGCGCCGCCGGTGGCAAGGGCGCGATGGTTCGCGTGATCGTGGACAACTATCCCCTCGGCTCGAATCCCATCTTCCCCAAGGCCGAACTCGCACGCGACGATCCGGGTTGGGTCCGCATGGACACCGCGTATCGCAAGGGCGCGATGGCCTACATCGAGTTCGGCACGGCGGATGACCTCACGCGCAAGCTGGGAAAGAACAGCGATCCCCAAGGCCGCTCGTGGTTCTCCGCCGAGCGCGTGGTCTTCCACGACAAGGAATTGCCGCGCGACGAACCGCCCGCGCCCGCGCTGCTGCTCTTCGCGACCCACGACTTGAAGTCGCCGGCTGCGCTCGCCGCGCTCTACGAACGAACGCTCCAATCCGCGGTCGATGCGTGGTCGGGCAACACGTTGACGAACGAACAGGCCGCCTTCCTCGACTTCTTCGTGCGACGCGCCCTGTTGCCGACTTCGCTCAAATCCCTTCCCAAGGTCGCGCCGCTCGTCGCCGAGTATCGCCGGCTGGAGCACGAGCTTCCCGCCCCGCGCCGCGCACCCGGCGTCATCGAAGGCACGACCTTCGACGCGCCCCTCTTCACACGCGGCGAGCACTCGAAGCCCGCCGACCCGGTCCCGCGAGCCTTCATCGAAGTCCTCGGTGCAAAGCCTTTTTTCCCCCGGCCGCCAGACGCCCGACCCCATCCCCACTCCAGCGGCCGCCTCGAACTCGCCAATGCCATCGCCTCGCCATCCAATCCCCTCACCGCCCGCGTCATGGTCAACCGCACGTGGCACCACCTCTTCGGCCGCGGACTCGTTCCGACCGTGGACAACGTCGGCCGCCTCGGCGAGAAGCCCACGCACCCGGAGTTGCTCGATTACCTCGCGTCGCGCTTCGTCGCCGAAGGCTGGTCGTTCAAGAAGCTCATCCGCGAACTCGTCACCAGCCGCGTGTATCAACTCGCGAGCGAACCCACGCCCGCTGCGCGCGAGCGCGACTCGGACAATGAGTTGCTCTCGCACTTCCGCGTCCAGCGGATCGAAGCCGAGTCCATCCGCGACGCGCTGCTCGCCGTCAGCGGACGCCTCGACTCGGCGCCATTCGGCCCGCCCGTTGCGACCGGCGACCGCGCCCGCCGAAGCATCTACCTTGCGGTGCGGCGCAACAACCCCAGCCCGTTCCTCGAGACCTTCGACGCGCCGCGTCCGTTCACCACGCTCGGCCGGCGCGATGCCACCAACGTCCCCGCGCAATCGCTCACGCTGCTCAACGACCCGTTCGTGATCGACCTCGCGGGCGCATGGGCCGCGTCGCTCATCCGCGACGGAGCGACCGCCGACGCCGACGCCTGCATCCGCCGCATGTTTGTGCGTGCCTTCACGCGAACGCCGACCGCCGATGAAGCGGCCAAGTCCCGCCGCTACCTCGCCGAACTCTCGCGCGAGCACGGCGCGGCGGAGAACCTTGCCGCGAGCGAGAATGTATGGCGTGACTTCGCGCAATCGCTCTTCAACTTGAAGGAGTTCATCTATGTGCGGTGAGGAAAACCACGAAGCCACGAAGCCCGCAAAGGCTGGAGCGGACGCGGTCCATTCCGACTACGTGTTCTTCGTGGCTTCGTGGTTGAGATCCCGCCCGCCGCGACCGGGGCTGGTCATGGCCGCAGGCCTTGTCGCCACGGACGAATTCTTCGACCTTGCCGTCCAGCGCGCGGCGTTCACCGGCGGCCTCGGCTTCGAGCGCGAGAGCGACATCGTGCATCGCTGCTGGGGCGACGCGGAGAAGGCGCGTCCCGTCGTGAAAGCCATCCGTGAGAAGCTGCTCGCTTGGAAGCCCGACATGGTCTTCACCGGCCACGGCGTGCGGCCGAACGGAACGGAGTGGGTGGAGGACTTGTTGCGAAGGTCGGAGGAGTCGCTTGCGAAATCGGCGTCGGGAGTCGGGAACAAATGACAATGAAATCCGTGCCGGCAACACCAATGGTATCCCGCCGCGAGATGCTCCGTCGCTCGTCGCTCGGGTTTGGCTCGCTGGCGCTGGCGGGGTTGATGGGCGAGCAGGCGCGCACGGCGGGTTCAACGGCGCAGCCGTCGCGGCCGCACTTCGCCCCGCGGGCAAAGCACGTCATCTTCGCCTACATGTCGGGCGGCGTGTCGCACGTGGACTCGTTCGACCCGAAGCCGGAGTTGAGGAAGCGCCACGGCCAGCCGATGCCCGTGCCGGTGCGGCCGACGATGTTCAACCAGAACGGCAACATCATGGCCAGCCCGTGGGAGGCGCGCCCGCGCGGCCAGAGCGGCATCGAAATGACCGACCTCTTTCCGCAGCTCGCCGCGCTCGCGGACGACCTCGCCGTCATCCGCAGCATGACAAGCAAGGTCAGCGAGCACGCGCAGGGAAATTATTTCTTCCACACCGGCCTTCCGTTCATGGGACACCCGAGCGCGGGCGCGTGGGTGAGCTATGGCCTTGGCACGGAGAACCGCGACCTGCCGGGCTTCGTGGTGCTGCAAAGCGGCGGGGCGGTCGCGCCGCACGGCGGCGTGGGCCTTTTCAGCAGCGGCTTCCTGCCGGCGCAGCATCAGGCCAGCGTCATCCGCGTGGACAAACAGCCCGCGCTGCCCAACGTGAAGCCTCGCGAGGCCGACGCCCGCCAGCGGCAGCGACTGCATTTCATCCGCGACCTCGACGAGAAGTTTTCCCAGACTACCGGCGACGCCGCGGTCGAAGCCGCCATCCGCAACTACGAGACGGCCTACCGCATGCAGGTGGCCGTGCCGGAGCTGTGCGACATCCGCGGCGAAAGCGAAGCGACAAAAAAACTCTACGGCCTCGACTCGGCGCACAAGCAATGCGCCAGCTACGGGATGCAATGCCTCGTCGCGCGGCGGCTTATCGAGCGCGGCGTGCGCTTCGTCGAGTTGAGCTGCCTCAACGAAAGCATCGGCGCGGGCAACGCGCCGAACCCGTGGGACCAGCACGGCAAGCTGCGCGAGGGCCACGGCGCGATGGCGCATCAGGTGGACACCGGCCTCGCCGGGCTCATCCGTGACTTGAAAGCGCGCGGACTGTTCGACGAGACGTTGATCATCTTCAGCGGGGAGTTTGGGCGCACGCCCTTCTCACAGGGCAGCGACGGGCGCGACCACAACCCTTACGGCTTCAGCCTGTGGCTGGCTGGCGGCGGCGTGAACGGCGGCACGACGCACGGCGCGACCGACGAACTCGGCTACTACGCCATCGAGGACAAGTGCGAGATTTACGACCTCTACGCGACCGTGCTGCACCTGTTGGGGATGGATCACGAGAGGTTGACGTTCCGCTTCGGCGGCCGCGACTTCCGGTTGACGGACGTGCATGGTCACGTGTTGCGGAAGATCCTGGTGTGAAGTGTGGTTGCGTGGGTCTGCAAAGTCACGGACAGCAGCAGGCGGCGGGGGTTGTCGCCCGATCGGATTTCGGGCTGCGCGTGGCGGAAGTTCTTCAGCAGAGCCGACGGGATGCTCCCAGGAGTGATTCGGTCACGGCCCGACCGGCTTCGGCAAGCGCGGAACGAAATCACGGTCAGCTCTTCGCAATCATCGCCCGGAACTCGTCGAAGAGCGGTGTCGAGTCGTGCGGGCCGGGCGAGGCCTCGGGGTGATACTGCACGCTGAAGATGGGTTTGGTCCGGTGCCGCATGCCCTCGACGGTCTGGTCGTTGAGGTTGACGCGGTCCACCTCGACGTCCGCGGGCAGCGACTGCGGGTCCACGGCGAAGCCGTGGTTCTGCGAGGTGATTTCGACGCGGCCGGAACGGAGGTCTTTCACGGGTTGGTTGCCGCCGCGATGGCCGAACTTGAGCTTGAAGGTCCTCCCGCCAAACGCCTGCCCGAGCAGTTGGTTGCCGAGGCAGATGCCGAAGATGGGAATGCCGGTGTCCACGAGCGTCTTCACTTCGCGCACGATGTAGCCGAGCGCGGCAGGGTCGCCGGGGCCGTTCGAGAGAAAGATCCCGGCAGGCTTGTGCTTGAGCGCCTCGGCCGCGCTCGTGGTTGCGGGAACGACTTGCGTGCGGAATCCCCGCTGTCTTAGCCGGCGCAGGATGTTGTATTTCATCCCGAAGTCGTAGGCGACGATCGGCACGTCCGCCGCGGGAAGCGGGTCGCGCACATGGCGTGCGTCGGCGGTGGTGTTGCCGCGCACCAGATTCCAGTTCGCGCTCTGCTCGTCCTTCGAGTCCCACGCGAAGGCTTCCTTGTGCGTGACTTCCTTCACGTAGTCCACGCCGACGAATACGAACTCCTTCGCGCGTTTCACAGCATCGTCCTCGCTCACGGCGGGGTCCGTCGAGATGAAGCCGTTCATCGCCCCGCGCACCCGGAGCTTTTTGGTCAAGGCTCGCGTGTCCACGCCCTGGATGCCGGGGATGCCGTTCTTCTCGAGATACTCGGCGAGGGACCAGTCCGCGCGCCAGTTGCTCACCACGGGCGAAAGCTCGCGGATGACGAAGCCCGCCGCGTGCGGCCGCCACGACTCGATGTCCTGCGAGTTGACGCCATAGTTGCCGATGAGCGGATACGTCATCGTCACGATTTGCCCCTTGTAACTCGGGTCGGTGAGAATCTCCTGATACCCGGTCATCGAGGTGTTGAAGCAAACCTCGCCGCAGGCCGAGCCGCGCGACCCGAACGGGGAACCGCGGAACACCGTGCCGTCTTCGAGGGCGAGGATTGCCTTCATCGGGAGCGTATCGAACGCGCGGATGCTAGGGGCGGGCGCCGAGCGGTCAAGCGAAGATGCACGGCCTCTTGCTGCCGCAAGTTCGTGAAGCCCCGGACTCGGCGGACGTCCATAACCTTGTGCCGCACAAACAAGGCCACTAGTCTGGACGAACACTTGGATTGAAGCATGCCAGTCCCGAACGACCACCAACTTCGGTTCTCGCCGGTATTCACGGCTGGTTTCGCGCTCTGCTGGTCGGGCCTGACTCTGCTCGCCGCGACATCGGGGACCTCCGAACCTGCCATCGACTGGGCGAAAGAACGGCAGTTCTGGGCGTTCCAGCAACCCAAGGCCCAGGCGCGTCCGTCCGTGAAGAACAAGTCGTGGTCGCGGCAGCCGCTCGATCACTTCGTCCTCGCGAAGCTCGAGCAGAAAAAGCTCGCGCCATCGGCAGAAGCGGACCGCCGGACGCTCATCCGCCGCGCGAACTACGACCTCGCGGGCTTGCCGCCCACGCCCGCGGAAGTGGACGCATTCCTCGCGGACAAGTCCCCGCAGGCATACGAGCATCTCGTTGACCGTCTGCTTGCGTCACCGCGATTTGGCGAGCGACTCGCGAGCCTGTGGCTTCCACTCGCGCGTTACGCCGAGGATCAGGCGCATCAAGTCGGCGCGGATACGAAGTTTTTTTACCCGAACGCCTACAAGTATCGCGAGTGGGTGATCAACGCGTTCAACCGCGACCTGCCTTACGATCAGTTCGTGAGGCTGCAAGTCGCCGCGGACAAGATCTCCGGCGCATCGGCGGATGACGTTCTCGCGCTGGGATTCCTCGGGCTCGGGCCGAAGTATTACAACCGAAACCGCATCGAGGTGATGGCGGACGAGTGGGAAGACCGCGTGGACACCGTCACGCGCACGATCCTCGGGCTGACGGTCGCGTGTGCGCGCTGCCACGATCACAAGTTCGAGCCCATCACGCAGCGCGACTACTACGCGATGGCCGGCGTGTTCGCGAGCACCCGCATGCTCAATCGCAACCCGGCGGGCCCTTCGGAAAAGGAAGACAACAGCGAGAAGCCCGGTGATGCCTCCAAGATGAGCCCGGCCACGCAGCACATCGTCGAGGACGACCCAAAGGCGCAGGACTTGAACATCTTCCTCCGCGGCAATCCCGAGCGCAAAGGCGACGTGGTCGAGCGGTCGTTCCTGCGCGTGCTGTCGAAGGACGCGCCGACTCCGTTCAAGGACGGCAGCGGCCGGCGCGAACTCGCCGAGTCGCTCGCCTCGCGCGCGAATCCGCTCACCGCGCGGGTCATCGTGAACCGCGTCTGGGGCGCGATGTTTGGCAGGCCGCTCGTGGCCACGCCGAGCAACTTCGGCCACAGCGGCGAACGCCCGACGCATCCCGAACTGCTCGACGACCTCGCGGCGCGCTTCATGGACAGCGGCTGGTCCGTAAAGGCGCTTGTGCGCGAGATGGCCACGTCTGCGACCTATCGTCAAAGCTCCGTCGTCGAGCCGAAGCAGACGGCAGCCGACCCGGACAACTCGTTCCTTTCGCGCATGAACCGCCGCCGCATGACCGTTGAACAGTGGCGCGACGGCGCGCTGTTCGTGGGCGGGCAGCTTGATTTCGCCGGGGGCAAGTCGCTCGAACTCGACGATGCGGCGAACAAGCGGCGCACCGTCCATGCGCGGGTGAGCCGGCTCAAGTTGAACGATTTCCTGATGCTCTTCGATTATCCGGACGCGAACGTCCACGCCGAGAAGCGCTCAACCACGACGACCGCGACGCAGAAGCTTTTCCTGCTGAACAACCCGTTCGCCATTGGCTCCGCGAAGTCCTTTGCCGCGCGAGTCACGGGCAGCGAACAGCTCACGGACGAAGCTCGCGTGCAGTTCGCCTACAAACTGCTGTTCGGCCGCGAGCCGGAGAAGTCGGAACTTGCGCTCGCGCTTGAGTTCGTCCGCAAGCCCGCTGCGGCCACGGGCCAGTCGCGTTGGGAGCAGTGGTCTCAGCTCTTGTTTGCTTCGAACGAATTCCTGTATGTTGACTGACGACACGGCATGAATGGGACATCGCTGAACTCCTTCCTCTCCCGCCGCGAGATGCTCCAGCGCACGGCCGCGGGCTTCGGGATGGTCGGGCTTGCCGGTCTGCTCGGGCCGCTCGCCGCGACTGGTCGCAGCGCGACCGGTTCCGCCTCGCAGGCGCCGCACTTCGCGCCACGGGCCAAGCGCGTCATCTTTCTCTTCCTCAACGGCGGGCCGTCGCACGTGGACACCTTTGACCCGAAGCCCGCGCTCGCGAAGTTCGAGGGCAAACAGCCCGAGGGCGAACTCTACCGCAAGAGCAAGGGCAGCGGCTTCATGCCGTCACCGCTCCAGTTCGCCAGGCACGGCCGCAGCGGCATCGAGGTCGGCGAGACGCTGCCGAACCTCGCGCGCGTCATTGACGACTGCTGCGTCATCCGCTCCGCGCACACCGACGTGCCGAACCACGAGCCTGCGCTGCTTCAGATGTGCACGGGCAACATCCAGCCCATCCGCCCCTCGCTCGGCTCGTGGCTGCTCTACGGGCTTGGCTCGGAAAACCAGAACCTCCCCGGCTACGTCGTGCTGCGGCCAAGCCCCAAGATCGTCGTCGGCCCGGCGCTGTGGTCCAACAGCTTCCTGCCCGCCGAATTCCAGGCCACCAGCGTCGTCACCGCCGACATGCAGGTGGACAAGCTCGTCGCGAACGTCCGCAACGCGTCCATCGGCGAGACGCAGCAGCGCGAAGGGCTCGACCTCTTGGAGAAGCTCAACCGCATGCACCTCAAACAGCGCGGCGGCGACCCGGAACTCGAGGGCCAGATCAAGGCGATGGAGACCGCCTTCCACATGCAATCACGCGCGATGCAGACCTTCGACATCAGCCGCGAGCCCGAGCATGTGCGCCGCGCCTACGGCGACTCGACCTTCGCGCGCTCGTGCCTGCTTGCGCGCCGGCTTGCGGAGGATGGCGTGCGCTTCACCACCATTTACTACACCAGCAACGGCAGCAACCAGCCGTGGGACACCCACACCAACCACGACGAAGGCCACAAAAAACTCTGCGCCGACGCCGACCAGCCCGCCGCCGCGCTCATCGCGGACCTCAAGCAGCGCGGGCTGCTCGACGAGACGCTCGTCATCTTCTGCGGTGAATTCGGCCGCACGCCCTACGCCGAAAACCAGAAGGACAAGAAGGCCGGGCGCGACCACCACCACACCGCGTTCTCGGTGCTGCTCGCGGGCGGCGGCGTGAAGGGCGGCCTCGTGTATGGCGCGTCGGACGAACTCGGCATGAACGCCGTCGAGAACAAGGTGCACGTGCACGACCTGCACGCGACCGTGCTGCACCTGATGGGCATTGACCACGAACGACTCACCTACCGCTACGCCGGCCGCGACTTCCGCCTGACCGACGTGCATGGGAAGGTGGCGGAGGGGATTCTGGCGTAAGCCTGCGGTCAAGCGACTGCGCGGGAGATAATGAGACTTTTGGGGTTAGAAAGGGGGTAACAGTTCGGGATTTATTTTGGTTGGTTTTGCTTTTGATTTGGTGAGCTTGACGATGCTTCGGTGGCGGGGCGCATCCCGGTTTGTTGCGCGCCTCACCCCGGCCCTACCCCTGAACCTGCCGGTTCCGCACTTCTGACCCCATCCCGCTCGGAGCGGGACGGGTGAGGGGTGGCGGACCCGGTTCGTGGGGCCGAAATCGCGGAAGGTTCGAGGCCGTGGAATCTCTCCCCTCCACGGCGGAGGGGCGAGGGTGGCCGAAGCAGAGGTGAGGGGTGTTGGGATGGCGCGATTTTCATGGGCGGCGGTGGAGCCGCTGCCAATCCTCCACCGTGTCCACGTCGCGCAACTCGCGCAGCAGGGCCACGCGCTGTTGCAGGCGTTCCGCGCGGGCCAGTGTCCGGGCGAGCACTTTGTCCGTGCTCCACGGGATTTCGTCGAACAGTTCCAGATGCGGCGCGTTCAGGCCGATGAGCCAGTAGCCGCCATCGGTCGCGGGGCCGAGCACGACGTCGGAATGCTTCAAACTCGCCCGCGCCCGCTCGATGTCGTCCACCGTCACGTCCGGGCAGTCGGAGCCGATGAGGATGAGGTGTTCGCAGCCGTCGGCGAAGTGTTCGGCGCAGGCGCGCTTCAATCGTTCGCCCAAGTCGCCGCCGCCCTGGGGTCGCGCGCGCCAGCCTTCGCGGAGCCATGGCTGGATTTCTGCGAGCGCGTCGTCGGGGGTGAAACGGAGTTCGATTGGGGTTTGCGGTTTGCGGCTTGCGGATTGTCCGGAGACTGCGCCGCTAGAGAGCGACCCAACGGCCTGCCAACTGCCGCGATTTCGGTCCTCGGATCTGACCAAAGCGCACCCCTCACCCCATCCCTCTCCCCTCCTCGGAGGAGGGGAGAGGGTGCTCCCGCTCGGAGCGGGACGGGTGAGGGGTGTCCGAGCATCCGGTTCATGGGGAGCGTCGAAGTTAGCGAGGAGTGTTTCCACGAGATGCCGGTAGGCGGCGCAGGCGGCTTCGGGGCCGATGGATTGCGCGAGGCGGGTCTTCACTTCGCCGCCGCGCGGCGCCTTCACGAAGATGACGAGCCGCTGCGGGCCCATGTCAGGCGGACTTGGACTCCATCGTCGCGACGGGCTCGCCGCCGGGCTTGTGCTCGGGCAGGCAAAGCGCGACGAAGATCGCCGGGATGAACAGGCATGCGGCGAAGAGGAGGGTGGTCTTGAAGTCGCCGCCGCTTGACAGGTAGCTGGAGTAGTAGACACCGAAGGCCGCGGCGATGCGGCCGATGTTGTAGCAGAAGCCCGCGCCGGTGGTGCGGAGCAGCACCGGGAAGAGCGGCGGCAGATACATCGTGAAGAGCCCGAACACGCCGGAGAAGAACCCGACCACCGGGAACCACACCCACACGAGCGATTCCCACGAACGCTCCTGCATGAAGGTCAACGCCATCGCGCACACAAAGCCGAGGTAGCACAGCGCGATGGAGCGGCGATAGCCGAATGCCTTGGCGATGGCCGCGGCGAAGAAGTTCCCGAGGATGCTCGAAACGATGATGATGAAGAAGGCGATGCTGACCCACTGCTGCTTGAACGCGGCGACCCACTTGGCCTCGTCGCCCACGGCGCCGCCGGCGGCGAACTTCGCCCGCGCGGCCTCGGCGAGGTCGGGGAGGTTCCGCAGATGTTGCGCGTGCCAGAACATGAACGCCCACCATGCCGTGAGTCCGCAGGCGCAGACGATGATCGTGAGGAAAGTAATGCGGCGCACCCCGGGGCCGAAGAGATCGGCGATCCCGGGCTGCCTCGCGCCCGCGGCGGCTGCCTTCGCGGTGGCCCATTCCTCGGGTTCGGGGACGTTGCGGCGGATCCAGAAGACGAGAAGCGCAGGCACCACGCCGACGAGGAAGACGTATTTGGGGTGCACGTCCGCCATGACGAACGTGGTGAGGCACGCGAGCAACACGCCGATGTTCACGCCGGTTTGCAGGACGGCGGCGATCCACGGGCGCCAACGGCGGGGCCACGTTTCGGACAGCAGCGAAGAGCCGACGGCCCATTCGCCGCCGATGCCGAGCGCCGCGACGAACCGGAAGATGAGCAACTGCCACCACGTCTGCGCGAAGAACGAAAGCCCGGTGAACAGCGCGTAGGTGAGGATGGTCAGGCTCAACGCGCGGCTGCGTCCGAGCAGGTCGCCCACGCGTCCAAAGAACGCACCTCCGAGCGCCCAGCCGACGAGGAACGAAGCCTGGATGAGCCCGCTCTTTTCCTTCACCAAGTCGTGC
>VHCN01000051.1 GCA_016871675.1 Verrucomicrobiota bacterium | reverse complement strand
TCGGCCCGCTGATGAAGTCGCCGTTCAAGTTCGCGCAACACGGCCGCAGCGGCACGTGGGCGAGCGAAATCTTCCCGAACATGGTGCGACACGTGGACGACATGGCGTTCATCCACTCGTGCTTCACGGAGACAAACAACCACTCGCCCGCGCTCTTCCAGATCAACACCGGCTTCAGCCGCATGGGTTTTCCGTGCGTCGGCTCGTGGGTCACCTACGGGCTCGGCTCGGAGAACCAGAGCCTGCCGGGCTTCATCGTGATGTATGACACCCTCGGCCGCGGCGTGCCCAAGGGACACGCATCGAACTGGGGCGCGGGCTTCCTGCCGGGCGTCTTCCAAGGCACGGCGCTGAACATCCAGGGCGACCCCATCAACAACGTCACGCGCCCGGCGGAGACGACCGACTCGCAACAGCGCGCCCAACTCGAACTGCTGAAGAAACTCAACACCCACCACCAGAGGCAAACCTCCGGCGACTCCGAGCTCGCGGCGCGCATCGAGAGCTTCGAGCTCGCGTATCGCATGCAGATGGCCGCGCCCGACGCGCTCGACGTGACCAAGGAGCCCGAGCATATCCAGAAACTCTACGGCCTCGACGACAAGCGCTGCACGCACTTCGCGAAGCAATGCCTCATGGCGCGGCGGCTCGTCGAGCGCGGCGTGCGGTTCATCCAGCTTTACAGCGGCGGCATGGAGAACGAGCGCTCGTGGGACGGCCACGTGGACATCGCGGCCAATCACCGGCAGTTCGCGGGCGAGACGGACATCCCCATCGCCGGCCTGCTCACCGACCTCAAGCAGCGCGGTCTGCTCGACTCGACGCTCATCGTTTGCTGCGGCGAGTTCGGCCGGCTCTCCGTCTCGCAAAAGGGCGCGCGACCCGGCCGCGACCACAACCCGCACGCGTTCACCACGTGGTTCGCCGGCGGCGGCGTGAAAGGCGGCGTCCACCACGGCTCGACGGATGAGATTGGCCAGAACGCCGTCGTGGACAAGGTGAGCATCAACGACCTCCACGCGACCATCCTTCACCTCATCGGCATGGACCACGAGAAGCTGACCTACCGGTTTAATGGCCGAGATTTCCGCCTGACAGACGTCGCGGGCGAGGTGGTGAAGCCGATTCTGGCGTGAGCCGGAACCGCGAATCCGACCGCTTCAAGGCCGCGAGAAGAACGCCGCCCGCGCCGCACCCACGTCGAGCTTCTCCTTCACGCCCGGCTTGGTTTTTACGACGTCGAGGAGGTTGGGCCGGTAGGGCTTTTCCGCCGTCGAGAGTGTCAGGGTGGTTTCCTTGTCAGCCACGTTGCCGAGGCTCGCGAGCAGCTCATTCTCCGCGAACGCCAGTGCCCCGCCCGCTTGAGTAAACTCTCCAAGCTCCTTCGATGACTCCGCGCCGGGACCGAAAGTCTTGTCGTAATCGGCGCGGGTGATGGGCAGGCGCAGGCTCAGGCGATTGCCTTCGAGCTTGATGTAGCTGCGCGGTTCGGCGATGGACTTCTTGAGGATGACGCGCTCCTCGTCGCTCGTGCCGTCCTTTGCCGCTTCGACCCGATACAGGTCGCGAATCGAGTCGTTGGCCGCGGCGAGCACCTTTGAGACGTTCTTCATCGTCACGCGCTGCACCCCGCACAGCTTGCCGCCTTCACCCTTGTAAAAGTCGCCGTTCTCCACCCTGACGTTTTCGAGCAGGAGGTTCAGCAACGTCTCCAGCCGCGCCGCGGCCCCGGGGATTTTCTTGAGTTCTTCATTCGTGCCGGGCTTCTTGAGTTCCGCCAGCCATTTGCCCACTTCCTCGCGGTTGAACTCGAATATCCAGTTCGCGAAAAAGAACGTGCGCTCTGTCGTGAGCACCGAGTTGAGTTGTTCCTGTTCCTGGCTGGACAACTCGCCCTGCTTGTCCGCTCCGAAGATGCCTTGATAGTGCTGGAAGAACCGCAGCGTGTCGGCCTTCGGGTCGTGGCGATAGGTCACGGTCTCGCGCTCGAACTCGATGCACCCGGTCAGCAGCGCGGCGAAGGCAAGTGTGGCCACCCAGCGAGTTCTCATGCTCATGCCGCGACTATCTTTCGTTTGCCTCGCATTGACAAGCCTGTTGCCGCCGGCCTTCGCATCGGGCAGGCTTCACGCATCGTCATGACCTTTCGTTTCGCCGCACTCGCTCTGGCTCTCGCCGCCGGTCCGCTCGCTGCCGCGGCGGCATCGCCGGCCACCGTGGACTTCAACCGCGACATCCGGCCCATCCTCTCCGACAACTGCTTCGCCTGCCACGGCCCGGACGAGAAGGCTCGCAAGGCGAACCTCCGCCTCGACGTGCGCGAGTCCGCGCTCGCGCCTGTGAAGTCCGGTGCGGTCGCCATCATCCCCGGCAACGCGAGCCAGAGTGAACTGATCAAGCGCATCACAACCAAGGACGCCGACGATGTGATGCCACCGCCGAAGACGGGCAAGAAGCTCACCGCCGCACAGGTGGAATCGCTGCGTCGGTGGATCGCGCACGGCGCGAAGTATCAGGAGCATTGGGCCTTCGTGAAACCCGAGCGGCCGGCGGTGCCGGCAATCCGCAATCCGAAATCAGCGCTCCGCAATCCAGTCGACAATTTCATCGTTGACCGGCTTCAGAAACAGGGGTTGTCGCCCTCGCCCGAGGCCGACCGCGAAACGTGGCTGCGGCGCGTGACGTTCGACCTCACGGGACTTCCGCCCACGCTTGCGGAGATTGACGCCTTCCTTGCGGACAAGAGCACGCAGGCCTACGAGAAAGTCGTCGAACGGCTCTTCGCCTCGCCCCGCTACGGGGAGCACATGGCGCGCGGCTGGCTCGACCTCGCGCGCTACGCGGACACTCACGGCTACCAGATGGACCAGGCGCGCACGATGTGGCGCTGGCGCGAATGGGTCATCGAGGCGTTCAACCGGAACATGCCCTTCGACCAGTTCACCGTCGAACAGCTCGCCGGCGACCTGCTGCCCGATGCCACCGTCGAGCAGCGCCTCGCCACCGGCTTCAACCGCAATCACCTCATCACCATCGAGGGCGGCGTGATCGATGAGGAGTATCGCACCGAATATGTCGTGGACCGCGTCACGACCACGGCGACGACGTGGATGGGCCTGACGATGCTGTGCGCGCGCTGCCATGACCACAAGTTCGACCCGCTCACGATGCGCGACTTCTACGGGATGTTTGCGATGTTCAACCAGGTGCCCGAGCGTGGCATCGGCGGCTTCGCGCCCCAGCTCAAGACCCCCACGAAGGCGCAGGAGGCCGCGCTGGCGCAGCTCGACCGCGATCTGGCCGCAACACAGTCCGCGCACGAGGCCGCCGCGAAATCACTCGTCCCGGAGCAGGCGAAATGGGAGGCGACCTTCGCCGCGGCAAAGGCCGAGTGGCAGGTGATCGAGGCAACGGGCCTCAAGTCCACCGGCGGCGCCACGCTCACGAAGCAGGACGACCAATCGCTCCTTGTCAGCGGCAAGAATTCACCGCACGACACCTACGAGGTCACGGCCCGTACCGCGCTCACGAACATCGCCGTGGTGCGGTTGGAGGCGCTCACCGACGCCTCGCTGCCGAACACCGGCCCGGGACGCTTCAACAACGCGAACTTCGTCCTCAGCGAGTTCGAGCTGGAGGCCGTGTCAATCGCCGAGCCGCAGAAGAAGGTGAAGGTGAAGTTCGCATCCGCACAGGCGGATTACTCGCAGGACAATTACAACATCGCCCACACGATTGATGGCAAACCCGGCACCGGCTGGGCCGTGGATGGCCCGACGCGGAACAAGGACTGCACCGCGTGGTTTTATCCCGACAAGCCCTTTGGCTTTCCCGGCGGCACGGAGCTGCGCTTTGCACTGCGGCACGAGACCATTGGCGGCCACGGCATCGGCCGGCCGCGGCTGTCCATCTCGACCAGCGCGGGGCCGCAGGAGGCGGAGATTGCCGGGCTGGTGGCTGTTCCCCGCGAGAAGCGCAACGCAAAGCAGGCGGAGCGTCTGCGCGAGGTTTTCCTCGCCAGGCACGCGTCGCCCGGGATGAAGCAGCTCACCGCCGACCTCGCCGCGTCGCGCGAGCGCAAGAAGCAGGTCGAGGCCGCCATCCCGAGCACCATGATCATGCAGGACATGGAGAAGCGCCGCGAAACGCACCTGCTCATCCGCGGCCAATACGACAAGAAGGGCGAGAAGGTGGAAGCCGCGTTCCCGGCCGTCTTCACTGTGGCAGCCGACGGAAGGAAACTGGCTCCGAACGCAAAACCCGAAACCTCAAACGCGAAACCTGACTCAGGCGCGCCCCCCAGCCGCCTTGATCTCGCCCGCTGGCTCGTCTCACCCGATCACCCGCTCACGGCGCGCGTGGCGGTGAACCGGATTTGGGAGCACTACTTCGGCACCGGCCTCGTGCGCACCAGCGAGAACTTCGGCGTGCAGAGCGAACCGCCTTCGCATCCCGAACTGCTCGACTGGCTGGCGGTGGAGTTGATGCGTCCGCAGTCTCGACCCTCGCCCCTTTCCATGAACCGGTCGCCCGAACACCCCTCACCCGCCCTGCGGGCACCCTCTCCCCTCCTCGGAGGAGGGGAGAGGGATGGGGTGAGGGGTGCGCTTCCGTCAGGTTCAAAGGCCGAAATCGCGGCGGGTGGCGGGACGTTGGTTCCCACCCCTCAGACCTCGCCCCTTGCTGCGTGGGACCTCCGCCACCTCCACCGCCTCATCGTGCTCTCCGCCACCTACCGCCAGTCCTCGCGCGTGTCCCCTGCCCTGCTCCAGCGCGACCCGGAAAACTTGCTGCTGGCCCGCGCCCCGCGCCTGCGCCTTTCCGCCGAGGCGGTGCGCGACAACGCGCTCTTCCTCAGCGGACTGCTCGTCGAGAAAGTCGGCGGGCCCAGCGTGATGCCGTATCAGCCGGAGGGACTGTGGTTCGAGTTGAACGACCGCGCCGGCTACCGCATGGACTACGTGCAGGGCCGCGGCCCCGACCTCTATCGCCGCAGCCTTTACACGTTCTGGAAACGCACCTCGCCGCCGCCGACGCTCAACCTTTTCGACGCGCCCGAGCGCGAGTTCTGCGTCGTACGCCGCTCGCGCACCACCACGCCGCTCCAGGCGCTGGCGCTCCTGCACGACCCCACCTACGTCGAGGCCGCGCGCCACTTCGCCGAGCGCATCCTCACGCAAGGCGGCGCGACCACGGACGAGCGCCTCACCTTCGCCTTCCGCACCGCGACCGCGCGCAAGCCCACGGCGGCGGAAGCGAAAGTTCTGCGCGCATCCCTCGAACAGCAGCTCACCGCCTTCCGCAAGCATCCCGAGTCCGCCGGCAAGTCGTTGAAGGTCGGCGAATCCCCGCGCAACGAAAAGCTCGACGCCGCCGAGCACGCTGCGTGGACAGCCATCGCGCGGATGATCCTCAACCTGGATGAAACGATCACGAAAGGGTGACAGAGAATGAACCCGCTTCCCGAACCCATCGCCACCAGCGCCCACCACGTCACGCGCCGCCATTTCCTCGGCCGCTCCGCGACAGGCATCGGCACGCTGGCGCTGGCGTCGTTGCTCAATCCGCAGTTGTTCGCCGCGGCTCAGAGCGGCAAGGCGCGCGGTGGCTTGCCGGGCCTGCCGCACTTCAAGCCGCGCGCCAAGCGCGTGATCTACCTGTTCGAGTCCGGCGCGCCGTCGCAGATGGACACGCTCGATTACAAGCCTGCGCTTGAAAAGCTCCACGGCACCGAGTTGCCCGACAGCATCCGGCAGGGCCAGCGGCTCACGGGCATGACGTCGGGGCAGAAGAGTTTTCCGGTGGCGAAGAACTTCGTGCCGTTCAAGCAATACGGCCGCAGCGGCGCGTGGATGAGCGACCTGCTGCCGCACATCGGCGGCATCGCGGACGACATCTGCGTGGTGAAGACGATGCACACCGAGGCCATCAACCACGACCCGGCCATCACGTTTTTCCAGACGGGCAGCGAGCAGCCGGGCCGGCCGAGCATCGGCGCGTGGGCGAGCTACGGGCTCGGCACGTTGAGCGAGGATTTGCCGGCGTTCGTGGTGCTGATCTCGAAGAACACCTACGGCTCGCCGCAGCCGCTTTACGCGCGGCTCTGGGGCAGCGGATTCCTTCCATCGAACCATCAGGGCGTGAAGCTGCGCTCGACGGGCGACCCGGTGCTTTTCCTCAAGGATCCCGCGGGCGCGGGCGATGAAAGCCGGCGCCAGATGCTCGATGGCATCGCGAAACTGAACACGCTGCGACAGGCGGAGGTGGGCGACCCCGAGATCAACACGCGCATCGCCGCCTACGAGATGGCGTATCGCATGCAGATGTCCGTGCCGGACCTGACGGACTTGAGCAAGGAGCCGGAGAGCACGTTCAAGCTCTACGGCGAGGAGGCGAAGACGCCGGGGACGCAGGCTTACAACTGCCTGCTCGCGCGCCGGCTGGCGGAACGCGGCGCGCGCTTCATCCAGCTTTATCACCGCGACTGGGATCACCACAGCCGGCTGCCGCAGGAGCATCCGCGCCAGGCGCGCGAGACTGACCAGCCGAGCGCCGCGCTCGTCACGGACCTCAAGCAGCGCGGGATGCTCGACGACACGCTCATCGTATGGGGCGGTGAGTTCGGGCGCACGGTGTATTCGCAGGGCAATCTCGCCGGCGGCAACTACGGGCGCGACCATCACCCGCGCTGCTTCTCCGTGTGGCTCGCGGGCGGCGGCATCAAGCCCGGCATCAGCCACGGGCAGACGGACGACTTCTGCTACAACGTGGCCGAGAACCCGGTGCACGTTCACGACCTGCAAGCGACGCTCCTGCATTGTCTCGGCGTGAATCACGAACGCCTCACCCACCGTTTCCAAGGCCGGGACTACCGTCTCACGGACGTGCACGGGAATGTCGTGAAGGGAATCCTCGCGTAGACCACGAGCAGGCGGCTCGAAGGGCGCAGCCGCGCGAAGCCACGACAAGCGCCCATGGCGCGCCGCGATTCGCGGACGACGATCACCGCCAGACTGAGACCGAAGCGGTCGCGCTTACTTCTTCGCGGCCCGTTTCTCCTCGATCGCCGCCTGTGCCGCCGCGAGCCGGGCGACGGGCACGCGGAAGGGCGAGCAACTCACGTAGGTGAGGCCCGCGCGGTGGCAGAACTTCACGGATTCGGGGTCGCCGCCGTGCTCGCCGCAGATGCCGAGCTTGATGTCGGGCCGCGTCTTGCGGCCTTTGGCGATGGCGATTTCCATGAGCTGGCCGACGCCGGTCTGGTCGATCGTGGCAAACGGATTCTTCTTCGCGATGTCGAGTCTTTCGTAGGTCGGCAGGAAGCTGCCGGAGTCGTCGCGGCTCATGCCGAGCGTGGTCTGCGTGAGGTCGTTCGTCCCGAAACTGAAGAACTGGGCCGTGTGCGCGATCTCGTCCGCGGTGAGCGCGCCGCGCGGGACTTCGATCATCGTGCCGACGAGGTAGGTGAGCTTGACCTTCTGCTCGGCCTGCACCAGGCGCGCCATTTCGTGGACGACCTCGACCTGGAGATCGAGTTCCTTCTTGAAGCCGACGAGCGGTATCATGATCTCGGGCTTGCACTTCATGCCCTTCTTCACGCACTGCGCGGCGGCCTCGAAGACGGCGCGCGCCTGCATCGCCGAGATTTCCGGATAGCCGATGCCGAGGCGGCACCCGCGGAAGCCGAGCATCGGGTTGAACTCGTGGAGTTCGTGCACGCGCTTGGCGATGCGCTCCTGCGGGATGCCCATTTTGGACGCGAGGTCCGCCTGCGCGGCGTGGTCGTGCGGGAGGAACTCGTGCAGCGGCGGGTCGAGGAAACGAATCGTCGCAGGAAGCCCCTTGAGTTCCTTGAACATGCCCGCGAAATCGTCGCGCTGATACGGCAGAATCTTGGCGAGCGCCTTTTCGCGCGCGGCCTTGCTGTCGGCGAGGATCATCTCGCGCATCGCGTCAATGCGGTTGCCCTCGAAGAACATGTGCTCGGTGCGGCAGAGCCCGATGCCCGTCGCGCCGAACGACACGGCGTTGGCCGTCTGCCCGGGGTTGTCGGCATTGGTGCGCACGCTCATGCGCGTGGACCGAGCGCACCAGGTCATCAGTTGCACGAAGTTCTGGTAAGTCCCCGTCTTGCGCGCGCGCTTGTCGCCGTGGAGCAATCCCTGGATGACGTCGCTCGGCGCAGTCTTCACCTCGCCTGCATACACGGCGCCGCTCGTGCCATCGATCGAGAGATAGTCGCCCTCGTGGAAAACCTGGTCGCCGACGGTGAGCGTCTTGTGGTGGTAGTCCACATGAAGCGCCGCGGCGCCGCACACGCAGACCTTGCCCATCTGCCGGGCGACAAGCGCGGCATGGGAGCTCACGCCGCCGCGCGCGGTGAGGATGCCCTCTGCCGCGATCATGCCGCGCAGGTCTTCAGGGGAAGTTTCCACGCGCACGAGCAGCACGGGGCCGAGTTTTGCGGCTTCGACGCAGCGCTCCGCGTTGAAGTAAATCTTGCCGGAAGCCGCGCCCGGACCCGCGGGAAGGCCGGTGGCCACGGCCTTGGCGGCCTTGATCGCGGCGCGGTCGAACACGGGCGCGAGCACCTGGTCGAGCTGGTCAGCGGGCACGCGGGTGACCGCGGTCTCGGTGTCGATGAGCTTTTCCCTGACCATCTCGCACGCGATGCGGACGGCCGCGACGCCGGTGCGCTTGCCGTTGCGGGTCTGGAGCATGAAGACTTTGCCATCCTGGATGGTAAACTCAAAGTCCTGCATGTCCTTGAAGCGGGACTCGAGGACGGCGCGGATGCGCTCGAGTTCCTTGAGGGACTCGGGCTGGTATTGCGCGAGCTTGGCGACGGGGTCCGGAGTGCGAACACCGGCGACGACGTCCTCGCCCTGCGCGTTCATGAGGAACTCACCGTAGAAAACCTTTTCGCCGGTGGCCGGGTCGCGGGTGAAGGCCACGCCGGAGCCCGACTCCCCGCCCGTGTTGCCGAAGACCATCGCCTGCACGTTCACGGCCGTTCCCCACTCCATCGGGATGTTGTATTTGGCGCGATACACGATCGCACGGTCATTCATCCACGAACCGAACACCGCGCCGACCGCGCCGCGGAGCTGTTCCCACGGGTCGCCGGGCAGGTCCTTGCCGGTGCGTTGCTTCACGAGGGCCTTGAAGCGCGACACGAGTTCCTTGAGCGCGTCGACGCCAAGCTTCGTGTCTTCCTTGCTCTCGTCCCCGAGGATTTCCTTCTTCAATCCGCCGATGACCGTCTCGAACGGGTCGTGGTCTTCACCCGCGCGCTTCTGCACGCCGAGCACCACGTCGCCATACATTTGCACGAAGCGGCGGTAGCAGTCCCACGCAAAGCGCTCGTTGCCTGTGGCCTTCGCGAGCGCGAGCACGGTCTGGTCGTTGAGGCCGAGGTTGAGGATGGTGTCCATCATGCCGGGCATCGAGTCCCGCGCGCCGGAGCGGACCGCGACGAGCAGCGGCATCGCCGTGGTGTCGCCGAACTTCGTGCCCATGATGCGCTCCATGTTGGCGGCGCCCGCCTCCATCTGCGCCTGGAGAATCTTCGGGTAGGTGCGGTGGTTGGCGTAGAAGTAAGTGCAGACCTCCGTCGTGATCGTGAAGCCCGGCGGCACCGGCAGCCCGATGCGCGTCATCTCGGCGAGGTTCGCGCCCTTGCCGCCGAGAAGGGCCTTCATGGAGCCGTCGCCGTCCGCCCTGTTGTTGCCCCACGTGTAAACGTATTTGTTGGTCTTTGCCATGGTGTCAGATGCTGGTGATGTTCTGAGTCGGGTTTGCCGGAGAAGCCGGAAAAACGAGGCGCGACAGTAACAAGGGCAAGTCGCGTGTCAACGGCGTTCGCCGAAGGGGAAAGCCAACGCATCCCGGCTCATGGCTCACGTTCACTCCGCCTCCCCTGAGCACCCGGCTTCAGCCGGATGCCAATGCCTCGAACAGCGTGTGAGGAATTGAACTGCGCCCGGTGAAGCCGGACGATTCCGATTTGCACTCAAGCAGCCGGCCAGGGAATCACGACGGGTGGTGGGATTTTTCATGATGTGCGACCTCTGCAAAACCCATCTTGCGCCGGTGTCGTGTCCGGCCTGGGGCCGGACTTTCCGGGGAACCTGGCAGGTTCCGCCGAGGCGAAGCCTCGACGCTACACGTTGTGCAGAGGCCTCGATGTGTGTTCTCGGTTGAGACTCTTCGAGCCTTGTCGAAGTGCCAGGCCCTCATGCTGACACTGTCCAGCGCGGAGCAGCGACGAGTTTGATCCGAACTTCACCTTTGATTACCCGGGCACGCCGCGATACAAAGTCGCCCGATTCACCGATGCACCTCCACTTCACCCGCGGCTGGCGAAGGCCGGCTTCCGCGCTCGTTCCAAGCGTTGCGCTGGCCTTGATCGTGGCGGCGACTTCCGGCTGCTCCATCCGGCAGTTGGCCGTCAACAAGGTCGCCGACGCGCTCGCCCGCGGGGGCGGCACGCTTTCCAGCGATGACGACCCCGACTTCGTCAAAGCCGCCGCGCCCACCGGGCTCAAGGTCATGGAGAGCCTGCTCACCGAATCGCCGCGCCACGAGGGCTTGCTCCTCGCGACGGCGAAGGGCTTCACGGAATACGCGTTCGCCTTCGTGGACGCGGAGGCCGACGAACTCGAATCGAAAGACTACGCCGCCGCGACGGCGATGCACGCGCGGGCGCGACGGCTCTACCTTCGCGCGAGGGACTACGGCCTGCGCGGGCTGGAAGTCCGCCACGCCGGGATCTCGAAAGCCCTCCGCACCGACGCCAAGGCCGCCGTCCGCCCGCTTGCCAAGCGCGACGTCCCGCTGATGTATTGGACCGCGGGCGCGTGGGCGAGCGCCATCACGCTCGGGAAGGACAGCCCGGAACTCGTGGCCGACCAGGTCGCGGTTGAAGCGCTCGTGGACCGCGCGCTCGAACTCGACGAGAGCTACGAGGACGGCGCGCTGCATTCGTTCCTGATCACCTACGAGTCCTCGCGCCAGGGCGCGAAGGGCGATTCGGCCACGCGGTCGCGCACGCACTTCAACCGCGCGATGGAGCTGTCGCGAGGTTTGTTGGCGTCGCCGCTGGTTTCCTTCGCCGAGACGGTCAGTGTGCAGAAGCAAAACGTGGCGGAGTTTCGCGACCTCTTGAATCGCGCGCTTGCGATCAACGTCGAGGCCCGCCCCGGATGGCGGCTCGAGAACCTCGTGATGCAGCGGCGCGCCCGATGGTTGCTTTCGCGCGTGGACGACCTGTTCCTCGACGTCGCGCCTCCGCCGAAACCCGACTGAAAGACCGGGGCTGGCGCCCCGGCGATTACGCAGCCTCTCCCGTTGCACGCCAGCCGGGTCTTGTGCCAGTCTCCCGGGACTTGCGGATGAAACAACAACGGTTCACGACGGCCGCTGCGGTGCTGGGCGCCCTGCTCTGCCTGGCGGCCGCTCAATCCCGGGCGGCGGATCCCGTGCGCATCAAGCTCGCCACGCTCGCGCCACGCGACAGTTCCTTCCACAAGAGCCTCCTCGCGATGGGCGACAAGTGGAAGCAAGCCAGCGGCGGCGCGGTCACGCTGACGGTTTATCCCGACGGCACACAGGGCGGCGAGGCGGACATGGTGCGCCGGATGCGAGTCGGGCAACTGCAGGCCGCGATGCTCACCGTGCCGGGACTCTCGCAAATCGAGGAGTCGGTCACCGGACTGCAGCTCATGCCGATGATGTTCCGCTCGCTCGACGAGTTCGATCATGTGCTCGGCAAGCTGCGCCCCGCGCTGGAGAAGAAGTTTCTAGACAAGGGATTCGTGGTCCTCTTCTGGGGCGACGCCGGCTGGGTGCGGTTCTTCTCCAAGCACCCGGCGCTCGTGCCCGATGATTACCGGAAGATGAAGGTGTTCGTGTGGTCCGGCGACACGCGCTCGATCGAGATTTACAAGGGACTTGGATTCAATGCCGTGCCGCTCGAACAGACGGACATCCTCGCCGGATTGCAGACCGGGTTGGTGGACGTGGTGACGTCGATCCCGTTTTACGCGCTCGCGGGCCAGTTCGCCGGCCCCGCGCCGCATATGCTGGAAGTCAACTGGGTTCCGCTCGTCGGAGGCACCGTCATCAGCAAGAAGACCTGGGATGCCGTCCCCGCGTCCGCCAAACCCGCGATGCTCAAGGTCGCTGCGGAGGCCGGCGAAATCATGAAGCAGCGCGGCCGCACGGAGAGCGATGAAGCCGTCGAGGCGATGAAGAAGCGCGGGCTGAAGGTCCGGCAGACAACGCCCGAGGCGCTTGCCGCCTGGCAGAAACTCGGCGAGGAAACCTATCCGCGCCTTCGGGGCAAGGTGGTCCCCGCGGACATGTTCGACGAAGTGCAACGCCTTGTGAAGGAATTCCGCGCCGGCGCGGGCAAGGCACAATGAGGTTCCGCGACCGCGACCGATGGGGAGGAGACGTGCGTCGCGCTGCGCGTGGCGGGACTCGGAGGGCATGAGCGTGGAGATCCCCAACCCCACCGCCGCCACACCGGTCACGGGACTTCGCAAGTGGGCACGGCATGTCGAGAACTTCGTCACCGCGTTCGCGCTCGCGGCCATCGTCGTGATCCTCCTCGCGAAGCTCGGCATGAGAAAGGGCTTCGCGGCCTCGGACACGCTCATCCAGCACCTGACGCTCGTCGTCGCGCTCATGGGCGGCGCGATCGCGGCGCGCGAGGGACGGCTTCTCACGCTCTCCACTGTGCCCACCTTGCTCAAAGGCCGGTGGAAAACCGGCGCGTCCATCTACAGCGGGGCGGTCGCCGCGGTCGTCACATTCTTCCTGTGCATCGCCGGGGTTGATTTCGTGAACGCGATGCGGCCGGAGAAGGAGATCCTCGCGTTCGGCATCCCCAAGTGGCTTGTGCAGGCGATCCTGCCCGCGGCGTTCGCGCTCATTACATGGCGCGTGCTGAGGCTTTCCGCCGAAACATGGAAACTCCGCGCCCTGACGGTGCTCATCGCGTGCGCCGTGGTGCTGTGCGCGTGGAAGCTGCCGGGCGCGGCGACCAAGCTGATGGTCCCCGGCTTGGTGCTGCTCGGCCTCGCAACGATCCTCGGCGCTCCGGTCTTCACCACGCTGGGCGGGGCGGCACTGCTGCTGTTCTGGGGCGAAGGCACGCCAATCGCATCCGTGGCGGCAAGCAACTACAGCCTCGTCACAAACGCCACGCTGCCGAGCATCCCCCTCTTCACGCTCGCCGGCTATTTCCTCGCCATGGGCGGCGCCTCGAAGCGGCTCGTGCGCGTGTTTCTCGCCCTGTTCGGGGCGCTGCGCGGCGGACCAGCCATCGTGACCTGCATCGTGTGCGCATTCTTCACCACATTCACCGGCGCCTCAGGCGTGACCATCCTCGCGCTCGGCGGCGCGTTGCTGCCCATCCTCCTGAGCGCCGGTTACCGTGAGAAACACGCGCTCGGGCTCATCACCGGCGCGGGCTCGCTCGGCCTGCTGTTCCCGCCGTGCCTGCCGCTGATCCTGTTCGCCATCTGGGCGAAGGGCGTCGAGGTGAAGCAGATGTTCCTCGCCGGAATCCTCCCCGGCTGCGTGATGGTCGGCGTGACTGCCGCGCTCGGCGTGTGGCTCGCACCGCGCAACAGCGCGTCACTCCATCCGTTCAAGCCCGACGAAGCCCGCGCCGCGCTTTGGGACGCCAAATGGGAATTGCTCCTCCCGGTCGTCGCGCTCGTCGGATTGTTCGGTGGGTTCGCAACGCCGGTCGAAACGGCCGCGCTCACGGTGCTTTATGCGTTCATCGTCGAGACGTTTGTCTACCGCGACCTGAATTTCGGCCGCGACACCGCGCGCGTGCTCCTCGAATGCGGGTTGCTGATGGGCGGCGTGCTTGTGATTCTCGGCGTCGCGCAGGGCTTCACAAACTTCCTCGTCGATGCCGAGGTGCCCGCGCACGCCGTCGCATGGGTGAAGGAGAACATCAAGGAGCCGTGGAAATTCCTGCTCGTGCTGAACATCTTCCTCCTCGTGGTCGGGAGCCTCATGGACATCTACTCCGCCATCATCGTCGTGGTGCCGCTGATCATCCCGATGGCGGGGCTTTTCGACATCAGCCCGATTCACCTCGGCATCATCTTCCTCGCGAACCTCGAGCTCGGCTACATGATGCCGCCCGTCGGGATGAACCTGATGCTCTCGTCCTACCGCTTCAAGAAACCCGTGCCGGAAGTCTATCGCGCCATCCTGCCGATGCTGGGCGCGCAGTTCATCGGCGTGCTCGTCATCACCTACGTGCCGGCGTTCACCACGTGGTTGCCGGGGTTGTTTGCGAAGTAACCGCGTTCCCCGCGCGACCAGTTTTCACTCGTCTTCCCGCGGCATCCCCGTAGATTCGCCTCGCCATGTTCGAAACGCTCAAAGACCAGTTGACCAACGCCGCTGACAAACTTGCCAGCCTGCGGAGGTTTCTTTGACGTCCCCGCGCTCCACCGGCGCCTCGCGGAACTCGACGAGCTGATGGCCCGCGACACGTTTTGGAACCACCGCGAACAGGCCCAGAGATTCATCGAGGAAGCCGGCTCCCTCCGCAAACGCACCGAGCCACTCCTTGAAGCGGAGAAGAATCTCGGCCACATCCGCGAGATGATCGAACTTGGCGAGGGAGAGCCTGAATCCGCGCAGGCCAGGCTCGACGCCGAACTCACCGCGGAACTCGCCGGCCGCATCCGGGAGATCGACCAGCTCGAATTGCGCGTCCTGCTCTCCGGCCCGCACGACCGCAACGCCTGCATCATCCAGATCAGCGCCGGCGCCGGCGGCACGGAAGCCTGCGACTGGACCAACATGCTCCTGCGGATGTATCAGCGCTGGGCCGAGGGCCGCGGATGGAAAGTGGACGTCACCGACGCGTTGCCCGGCGAAGTCACCGGCCTCAAGAGCGTCACATTCCTGATCGAGGGGGAACACGCGTATGGCTTTGCCAAGGCCGAGCGCGGCGTGCACCGTCTCGTGCGCCTCTCGCCCTTCGATGCGAACCAGCGCCGGCACACGAGCTTCGCAAGCGTCGACGTGATCGCCGAGATCGAGGACGCCGGCGAGATCGTGCTTCCGCCCTCGGAATTGCAGGTGGACACGTTCCGCTCCGGCGGCAAGGGCGGGCAGAACGTGAACAAGGTCGAGACCGCCGTCCGCATCACACACCTGCCCACCGGTGTCGTCGCCGCGTCGCAGACGCAGCGCTCGCAGCACCAGAACAAGGCTTCCGCGATGAAGCTCCTCCTCTCCAAGCTCTACGCGATGCGCGAGGACCAGGCGAAAGCCGAGATGGAGCGGTTCTACGGCGAGAAGGGCAGCGTCTCCTTCGGCAGCCAGATTCGCAGCTACGTCTTCCAGCCCTACCGCATGGTGAAGGACTTGCGCACCGGCACGCAGACGAGCAACGTGCAGGCCGTGATGGATGGCGACCTCGACCCCTTCGTGAACGCGTGGCTCCGCGCCGGCTGCCCGGGCAAGCGCATGCAGGGCGTGAAAGATGACGAGGAATAGGCTGCAGTTTTCATCGGTTGGTCCGGCGCGAGATGCGAATGAACATCGAACGGCTGACCTGCTTCGTGTGACGTGAACATTCTGGACACCATCGTCGCTCAAAAGCGGCTTGACGTGGCTGCGCTCCCGCCCCGCCCGCTCGCGCGCAGGCCCGACGCTCGCGACTTTGCCGGTGCGCTGCGCCCGCCTCGCTGCGGCGAACTCGCGCTCATCGCCGAGGTGAAAAAGGCTTCGCCGTCCGCGGGCGTCATCCGCGCTGACTTTGACCCGGTGCGCATCGCGCAAGCCTACGAAGCCGGCGGCGCGAGCGCGCTTTCGGTGCTGACGGACGAAAAGTTCTTTCAAGGCTCGCTGACGTTCCTCCGCGCCATTCGCGCCGCCGTGAAACTCCCGCTGCTGCGCAAGGACTTCATCATCGACGCACGGCAGATCGCCGAATCCGTCGAAGCCGGGGCGGATGCCGTCTTGCTCATCGTGGCAATCCTGTCGGACTTGGAGCTGCTGCACTTCAGTTCCCTGGCTGCGCAAGCTGGTCTCGCCGCGCTCGTCGAGGTCCACGACGCGGCGGAGCTGGACCGCGCGCTCGCCGCGGGCGCCACGCTCATCGGCGTGAACAACCGCGACCTCAAATCCTTCAAGGTGGACCTCGCGACGACCGAACGGATGGCCGCGAAGTTGCGCGCGGCAACCGGTTCAACGCCGCGCTCCATCACGCTCGTCGCCGAAAGCGGCATCCACACCCGCGCGGATGCGCTCCGCCTCCATCGCTCCGGCGCCCACGCGATGCTCGTCGGCGAGTCGCTCCTGCGCGAAGAGGGCATCGAACGCAAGGTGAAGGAACTTCTCGGCGTCGCCGTCGTTTGACCACTGCGCGATGAAAACCCCGCTCCGAGTGCTGGTTGTCGAGGATTCCGAATTCGACGCGCGGATGCTCATCAGCGTGCTCCGTCGGGGCGGCTACGACGCCACCTACGAGCGCGTCGAAACCTCGGCCGAGCTCGACCAGGCGCTCTCCTCCAAGCCGTGGGATGTCCTCCTCGCGGACTACAACATGCCGTCCTTCAGCGCTCCCGAGGCGCTCAAGCTCCTTCAAGCGAAGGGCGTGGACCTTCCCTTCATCATCATCAGCGGCGGCATCGGCGAAGACATCGCCGTCGCGGCGATGAAATCCGGCGCGCACGATTACCTGATGAAGGGCAACCTCACGCGGCTCGTCCCCGCGGTCGAGCGCGAGATTCGCGAGGCGCAAAGCCGCGCCGCCCGCCGCCAGGCCGAGCGCTCCGTTCGCGAGAGCGAGCTGCGCTACCGCCTCCTTTGGGAAACCGCCACCGACGCGGTGATCCTCATGGACAAGGAGGGCGCGATCCACTTCGTCAACCCCGCGGCCGAGCTGCTTTTCGGCCACAAGCCCGAGGACTTGATCGGCCGCAACTTCACCATGCTCCTCCCCTCGCGCCTCCACCCGGAGCACCACCAGCGATTCTCCCGCATCGTCAGCGAATCCACCGCCCTGCCCTCCAAGCGCCGCGTCTTCGAGTCCATCGGGGCGCGACGCGACGCCACCGAGGTGCTCATCGAGGTCGTCTTCAACGACCTCGAGCTCCACGGCAACCGCCTCTTCGTCGCCTTCGTCCGTGACATCACCGAACGCCGCCGCGCCGAGCTTGAATTGAAGGAGAACGAGGAGCAGTTCCGCGTCGCCCGCGAGATCCAGCAGCGCCTCTTCCCGAAGTCGGCCCCGACGCTCGACGGCTTCGACATCGCCGGCATCTCCTATCCGGCCGAGGCTGCGGGCGGGGATTACTTCGATTACCTGCCCATGCACGAAGGCGGCCTCGGCATCGCCATCGCCGACGTCACAGGCCACGGCATCGGGCCCTCGATGATCATGGCCGAGACCCGGGCCTATCTCCGCATCCTCGCGTTGAATCGCACCGACCCCGGGGAAATCCTCACTCGCGCCAACCTCGCCCTCTCCCAAGACCTGGGCTTCGAGCGCTACGTCACGCTGCTGCTCGCGCGCCTTGACGCGCCCCGGCGCCTCCTCACGCACGCCAGCGCCGGCCACCCGCCGGGCTGCATCCTCGCCCCGGACGGCTCCCTCCGCGACCAGCTCAAGCGCACCGGCATCCCGCTCGGCATCAAGGCCGACTCGCGCTTCACCTCCGCCCCGCCCGTCCGCCTCGAACCCGGCGAACTCGTCCTGCTCCTCACCGACGGCGTCGATGAAGCCATGTCGCCGCAGAATGAGCTCTTCGGTATGGACCGCGTCCTCGCCGTGCTTCGCGAACACCGCCACCGCCCCGCCGCACACATCGTCAACTCCCTCTACGACGCCATGCGCGCCTTCCGCGGCGACGTCCCGCAGGAGGACGACTTCACCGCGATCATCATCAAGGTCCTCTGACCCGGCGTGCGCCCGCCATTTCACCTCGCGGGGGGCTTGCTCCCGTCACACCACCCGATACTCTCCGCTCCAATGCCTCCACGGTCCCTCACTTGGCCCGCGCTGTCCCTCGCGCTCACACTTGCAGCCTGTTCGCAGCAGAAATCACCGCCGCTCAACGCCGGAACAAACACCACCGACCCCGTGTCCATCAACGCCACGTCCGCCCCATCCAAACACAAGCACACCAACCGCCTCGCCAAGGAGAAAAGCCCCTACCTCCTCCAGCACGCGCACAATCCCGTGGACTGGTTTCCCTGGGGCGAGGAAGCCTTCGCCAAGGCCCGCAAGGAAAACAAACCCATCCTCCTCAGCATCGGCTACTCCACCTGCCACTGGTGCCACGTCATGGAACGCGAATCCTTCGAGAACGAGGACGTGGCCAAGTTCCTCTCCGAACACTTCGTCTCCATCAAGCTCGACCGCGAGGAACGCCCCGACGTGGACAAAATCTATATGACCGCGGTCCAGGCCATGGGCCAGGGCGGCGGCTGGCCCCTCAACGCCTTCCTCACACCCGACCTCAAGCCCTTCTTCGGGGGCACCTACTTCCCGCCCGAGCCCAAATTCGGGCGCCCCAGCTTCATGCAAATGCTCCAGCGCATCGCCCTGCTCTGGCAGTCCCAAGCCCAGGACATCAAAGACTCCGCCGAACAAATCCACAAGCAGCTCGCCGAAGCCACCTCCACCGAACCTTCCCCCGAACTCGTCCTCTCACGCGAAGCCCTCACCAACGCCATGCGCCACTTCCTCCGCGGACACGACCCCGTCCACGGCGGATTCGGCGCCAAGCCCAAATTCCCGCGCCCCTCCCAGCCCGCGTTCCTCCTTCGCGCCGGCGTGCGCTTCGCCGACCGCGACGCGGTTCAGGCCGTCCTCCTCACCTGCGACCGCATGGCCGCCGGAGGCATCTACGACCATCTCGGAGGCGGCTTCGCCCGCTACTCGGTGGACGAAAAGTGGCTCGTGCCCCACTTCGAAAAGATGCTCTATGACAACGCCCAGCTCATCCACCTCTATCTCGACGCCTTCCTCGTCTCAGGCGAGGCCAGGCACGCCGACGTCGCACGCGACATCATCAAATACATCCTCAGAGACATGACCCACCCCGGCGGGGGCTTCTACTCCGCCGAAGACGCCGACAGCGAGGGCCACGAAGGCAAGTTCTACTGCTGGACAAAGGACGAACTCACCAAACTGCTCACGCCAGACGAACTCAAACTCGTCATCCGCCGCTTCGGAATCACCGACGAAGGCAACTTCGAGGACCACTCCCATCCCGAACCCCTCAAGAAACAGAACGTGCTCAGCATCGTGGACGCCGCACTCACACCCGAAGAAGCCCCGCGCCTCGCCGCCGCCAGACAGAAGATGTTCGACCACCGCGCCAAGCGCATCCGCCCCCACCTCGACGACAAAATCCTCGCCTCATGGAACGGCCTCATGCTCGGAGCCATCGCCCGCGCCGGCGCCGTCCTCGGCGACGACACCTACCGGCGCGCCGCCCTCAAGAACTTCGCCTTCCTCCAGGAAAAACTATGGAACCCCTCCACCCGGACCCTCAGCCACCGCTGGCGCGACGGCCATGCCGACGCCACACAGTTCCTGGACACCTACGCCTTCCTCGCCGAGGGCGTCTTGCACCTCTATGAGTCCACACTGGACCCGCGCCACCTGGAATTCTCCCTCGCCCTCAGCGAAACCATGCTCGCCAAGTTCCACGACCCACAACACGGCGGCTTCTTCCAAAGCCCCAAGGGCACGGGCGACCTCATCCTGCGCGTGAAAGAAGAATACGACGGCGCCGAACCCAGCGGCAACGCCGTCGCGGCACTCACCCTGCTGAAGCTGGCGGCCATCACCGACCGCAAAGACCTCCGCAAGCCTGCCGAAGACGCCGTGAAGCTCTACGCCCACCGCATCCTCGCCGCGCCACAAGTCGTCCCCTACCTGCTCCTCGCCACCGACTACAACATGGAAGAACCCCGGCGCGCCGTGGTCGCCGGCGACCCCGCCTCCGCGCCCGCGCAAACCCTCCTTCGCGCCATCCACACCATCTATCAACCCAACAAAGTCGTCCTCGGCACCACCGGCCCCGTCGAACCCTTCGCCAAGACCCTCCCCGCCAAGGACGGCCCCGTCGTCTACGTCTGCACCGGCACCGAGTGCAAGCCCCCGACATCGGAAATCACAGCCATTCAAGCCGCGCTTCGGTGACGAAGGGAACGGGCAGCGGGCGGGCGGCGGAGCATGGCGGGTGAGGCGAGGTTGAGCTTCCAACTCCGACCATATTTCGCTGGTTCAAGGGCTCGCAGAATGGTAATCTGCCCCACCTGAGATGAACGCGACTTCACAAGCGTCCACCGTTACCCGGCGCGACTTTTTTGCGACGTCCTCGAAGCTTGCAGCCGGCGCCGCAGCCATCACCACCCTGCCGGTCACGCCCTTTGCGCATGCGGCCTCGCCGGGCGACACGATTCGCGTCGCGCTGGTGGGTTGCGGCGGCCGCGGCACGGGCGCGGCCGACCACGCGATGATGACCGGCGAAGGCGTGAAACTCGTGGCCATGGGCGATGTCCACAAGGACCGCCTGGACCGCTCGCTCGCCACGCTCGCGGGCAAGCACAAGGACAAGGTGGACGTGAAGACCGCGAGGCAGTTCCTCGGGTTCGAGAGCTACAAGGAGGCCATTGCAAGCGCCGACGTGGTCATCCTCGCCACGCCTCCGGGGTTTCGGCCGATGATGTTCGAGGAAGCCGTGCGGCAGGGAAAGCACGTTTTCATGGAGAAGCCCGTCGCCGTGGACGGCCCGGGCGTCCGGCGCGTGCTGGCTGCGGCGGAGGAGGCCAACAAGAAAAAGCTCAAGGTCGCGGTCGGACTGCAGCGGCACCACCAACCGGATTACAACGAGTGCCTCAAGCGGATCCACGACGGCCAGCTTGGCGACATCGTCTCAATGCGCTGCTACTGGAACACGGGCCCCGTGGGTCCGAAGATGACACGGGCCGCGTGCGAGAAACTCCTCGGGCGTGCGCCGACCGAAATGGAGTATCAACTGCGCAACTGGTATAACTTCACGTGGCTTTGCGGTGACCACATCGTCGAACAGCACATCCACAATCTGGATGTCATCAATTGGGTCAAGAACGCGTATCCGGTCAGCGCCTCCGGCATGGGCGGGCGCGCCTGGCTCAAGGAACCGGATCACGGGGAGATTTTCGACCACCACGCGGTCGAGTATGCCTACGCCGACGGCTCGCGCCTCTACTCGCAGTGCCGCCAGATCCCGAAGTGCAAGGGCGAGGTTTACGAAGCGGTGCAAGGCACGAAGGGCTCGTGGACGGCCGAGCGCGGGCAGTTCGTCATACGCGACTTGAAGCAGGACATCACCTGGCGCTACAAGGCCGGCGAAGGTGTTCGCAATGACGGGCACCGGCTCGAGCACATTCCCTTCTTCGATGCCGTTCGCCACGACAAGCCCTACAACGAGGCGTTCAACGGCGCGAAGAGTTCGCTCACCGCAATCATGGGGCGCATGGCGACTTACGGCGGGCAGCCCGTGCTGTGGGATGATGCGCTCAACTCGAAGCTCGACCTCGCACCCGAACGACTCGCGTGGGATGCCCGGCCCAAAGTCCAGCCCGGTCCCGATGGGCGGTATCCGTTTGCAATCCCCGGCCAGTCTGCGGCGCTTTGAGCCCAGACCACGCCGGCGGCGCCTTCGGAAGTGCGCATCGACATTCCCGGTTCCCTGCCTTGCAGCGCTTGTTTCGCTGCGGTATGTTCCCCCCCGTGAAATCGATGGTGTTGCTTCTTCTTGTCGCCTGCGCGTCCGCGATGCGTTCGGGCGGAGCAACTCCTGTCGCTGCGATCAGCCCGGCACCTAAGCGCGTCTACATCCTGCCGCTTCGCGACGACATCGCGAAGCCGATTGTCTACACGGTCCGCCGCGGGGTGAAGGAGGCGATGGAAGCAAAGGCCGACCTGCTGGTCGTGGACATGGAGACCAATGGCGGGCGCGGCGATTCGATGATGCAGATCATTGAAATCCTCGACCAGTTCAAGGGCGAGAAAATCACCTATGTCAACAAGCGCGCCTATTCCGCGGGCGCGCTGATTTCCTTCGCGACGCTCCGCATTTACATGGCGCCCGACAGTGTGATCGGTGCCGCCGCGCCCGTGATGATGTCCGCCGAGGGCGGGGCCGCGGCGATGCCGGACACGATGGAAGCCAAAAGCGCCTCCGCCATCGCCGCGGTGATTCGCGGCCAAGCCGACAAGCACGGGCACAACCCCGAGGTTGTCGACGCGATGATCCGCAAGACGAAAGAATTGACGCTCGATGGCGTGAAGCTCAACGAGAAGGGCCAGGTGCTCACGCTCAACAACAAGGAAGCCGAGCGGGCGTTCGGCAAACCCGCCAGGCCGTTGCTGTCCTCCGGGACGATTCCGACGATCGACGACTTGATCGAAAAGCTCGCGGGCGCCAACGCCGTGCGCATTCGCATTGAACCCACCGGATGGGAGAAAGCCGCGTCGTGGATCAACACGATCAGCCCGATTCTGCTCATCATCGGCATCGCAGGCATCTACCTCGAATTCAAGACGCCTGGCTTTGGCCTTCCCGGCATCATCGGCATCGCCGCGTTCGCGCTGTATTTTTTGGGCGGCTACGTCGCCGGCTTGAGCGGGATGGGCTGGATCGTGGTGTTCTTCGTGGGCGTCGCGCTCGTCGCGCTGGAACTGCTCGCATTCCCCGGGACGCTCGCGCTGGGCATCGCCGGCGTCGCGTGCATGATCACGGCGCTCATCATGGCCATGGTGGATTTCTATCCCGGAATGCCCTCGGCCCCCACGGTGAAGCAACTGAGCTTGCCCATGAACGACCTGCTCGTCAGCGCCATCGGCTCCGTCGTGGTGATCTGGCTCCTCAGCCTCTGGCTTCCGAAAACCAAACACTGGCAATGCATGGTGGCGCAGTCCACGAGCGGCGCACAGTCGGATGCGGCGCTCGAACAGGCGCAGGGCTCGCGAATGGGGCTGGTCGGAGTCGCCATCTCCCCGCTGCATCCTGGCGGCAAGGCCCGCTTCGGCGAGCAGATCCTCGACGTCATCTCGCAAGGCGATGTCATCGAGGCTGGCCGCCCCGTCCGCATCATCGGCAACAGCGGGCACGAGGCAATCGTGGAAGTGGCGGGTTGATTTGCGACGCTGCCATCGCCGCCACCGTTCGTCCGCCAGTCTCGCAAGGCGACTCCTCGGCAAATCTCAAAGACTCATCTTCGCCGCGACTTGCGAAACGTCTTTGTCGCCGCGGCCGCTGAGGTTCACGATCACGACCGAGTCTTTCGGCAGCGTCGGAGCTCGCGCGATGCACGCGGCGACGGCATGGGCGCTTTCGAGCGCGGGGATGATTCCCTCCACCTTCGCGAGCGTCATGAAGGCCTCCAGCGCGCGGCCGTCCTCGGCAAAGGTGTATTCGACGCGGCCTTGATCCCGCAGCCAAGCGTGCTCGGGGCCGACGGCGGCGTAGTCGAGTCCGGCGCTGACACTGTGCGTGAGCTGGATTTGCCCGAACTCGTCCTGCAGCAGAAACGACCGAGTGCCCTGCAACACACCGAGCGACCCGCCCTGAAACCGGGCGGCGTGCTTGCCGGGCTGGATCCCTTCGCCGCCCGCCTCAACGCCGAGCATCTTCACGGACTCGTCCCCGAGGAACGCGGTGAACAAGCCCATCGCATTCGATCCGCCACCGACGCACGCGATGAGCAGGTCGGGCAACCGCTCTTCTTTCTCGAGTAGCTGACGCCGGGCTTCGTCGCCGATGACGCGCTGGAAGTTTCGCACCATCACCGGATACGGGTGGGCGCCGTAGACGGTGCCGAGGATGTAGTGTGTGGTGCGCACGTTCGTGACCCAGTCGCGCATCGCCTCGTTGATGGCTTCCTTGAGCGTCTGTTGGCCGGCCTTCACGGGCACGACTTCGGCGCCGAGCATCTTCATGCGATACACGTTCAGCGCCTGCCGCTCGCAATCATGCGCGCCCATGTAGATCACGCACTTGAGCCCGAACATCGCGCTCACCGTCGCCGTCGCCACGCCGTGCTGGCCCGCGCCCGTCTCCGCGATGATGCGCGTCTTGCCCATGCGCTTCGCGAGCAGGATTTGTCCGATGCAGTTGTTGATCTTGTGCGCGCCGGTGTGGAGCAGGTCCTCGCGCTTGAGGTAGATCTTTGCGCCGCCGAGCTCGCGCGTGAGCCGCTCGGCGAAGTAAAGCGGCGTGGGCCGCCCGCAGAATTCACGCAGGTAGTAGCGGAACTCGCGGTCGAACTCCGGGTCCTGCTGCGCGCGCGCGTATTCCTCCTCCAATTGCTGGAGCGGATGGACGAGCGTCTCGGGCACGTAGCGTCCGCCGTAAGGACCGAAATGGCCCTGCGCATCGGGGACGGGAGCGGTCGTGTTCGCACTCATTGCGGCGAAGGCTAACGCAAAGGCGCCGCGGCGCAAAGGCTGGGCGCGTGGAATTAAAACCGGTCCTGCTCCACGTCCACGGCGCGCACGTTCGCGATGAACATCTGCACGAGCTTGCGGTTCTTCAGCCCGGGCGCGTCCTCCACGCCGCTGGAGACATCCACCGCAAAGGGCCACACCTCGTGAATCGCTTCGGCCACATTTTCCGGCGTGAGCCCGCCCGCGAGCATCACAGGCCGGCCGTGATCTTTTGCCTGCCAGGCAAGCTCCCAGTTGAAGGTCACCCCGGTGCCACCCAGTTTGTCCTCCACGTGGCTGTCGAGCAGCCACGCATCCGTGTCGTATGGCTCGAGTGCGGCGAGTGATTTCGCGTCGCGGATGCGGAACGACTTCACCACCTTCATCGGCGCGAACCGCCGGCAAAACTCCGGCGTTTCGTCGCCGTGAAACTGCAACGTGTCGAGGCCGCACTCCCCTGCCCTGCCCCGCACGAAGTCCTCGGTCGCGTTCACGAACACGCCGACCTTCGCCACGAACGGCGGCAGCTTCGAGATGATCGCGCGGGCTTGCGATGACGTGAGATTGCGCGGGCTGCCTTCGTAGAACACGAAGCCGAGCGCGTTCGCGCCCGCCTCGACCGCGGCGACGGCGTCGTCGAGGCGCGTGATGCCGCAGATTTTGACCTTCACGCTCACACGTTGCGCGGACTATCCGCCGAAGGCCTGGTGCGGGCAACACGAACTTTGGCTCACGATGTTTGCCTCGCCCCGGAGAACTCCGCCGAACTTGCCATTGCGCGCGCGTCGGATTCCGTTACCGTGCCGCCCCAACGACGCAGCCCATGAAGCGCCCCGGCGATACCCAGCAACTCAAGCGATACGGCGAAAACACCGAACGGCTTCAAACCGACACCAAATTCCTGAAGCGAGCCGACTTCGAGCCCTTCGCCACGGCGGGCGCTCCCACGCCCCCGGAGGAAGCCGCGTCGCTGAAAGACCTCTCGCCGCGCCAATGGAAGAGCGGCATCGCCGCGTGGCTCGGCTGGCTCTTTGACGGGCTGGACATGCACCTCTACGGGTTGGTGGCGTCCACGTTTGTCGCCTACCTGCTGATGAATCAGGGATTGATCGCCGCCGACGCGACGCCCGCGCACGACTTGGTGAAGGAAAAGAGCGGGCTCATCCAGGCTTCGTTCCTCGTCGGCTGGGCGCTCGGAGGTGCGTTCTTCGGGCGCGTGGGCGACCTGCTCGGACGCAGCCGCGCGTTGAGCCTGACCATCCTCACCTACGCGCTGTTCACCGGGCTTTCGTTCTTCGCGCAGACGTGGTGGCAGTTGCTCATCTTCCGGTTCGTCGCCGCGCTCGGCATCGGCGGCGAATGGGCCGTCGGCTCTTCGCTGCTGTCCGAAACGTGGCCCCGCCGTTGGCGCCCGTGGATCGCC
>VHCN01000050.1 GCA_016871675.1 Verrucomicrobiota bacterium | reverse complement strand
CAAGTGCAGAGGCTCAGGCACGAGCAACTTCAAGTGCTCCTCGTGCAAGGGCACGGGGGCCAATGGCAATTTCAAGTGTTCCTTCTGCAATGGCAAAGGATTCGACAAGTGCTCCTCCTGCAACGGCGCGGGACAAAACAAGGGCAGCCGCTCGGCCTCCGAGACCTGCAACAAGTGCAGAGGCTCAGGCACGAGCAACTTCAAGTGCTCCTCGTGCAAGGGCACGGGGGCCAATGGCAATTTCAAGTGTTCCTTCTGCAATGGCAAAGGATTCGACAAGTGCTCCTCCTGCAACGGCACGGGCCGGAAGAAATGATCCCCCCTCCACCTTCGCCCGCAACCCCGGCCAGCGCATCACCAGCCCTTGCTGTCGCCCTGCAATCCGGCTTTGTCGAGGCAACCGAGCCGCTCTGCAATCGTCAGGTTGCGGAGCATCGCGTCGGTGGTGAGCTTTGCGGCTTCCCCCTTTCATGCCTACGAGCGCAACCGCTTGAACCACGACGTTGCTGACCTCAAGGCCCGCCTGCTTGGCTTCGGCCAGTTGCGCCACGTATTTCTGGACGCGCGGATTCGCGCCACGCTCGCGCAGCGTGGCCAGCTTGGCCGGGTCAATCAGGGGCGCGACTTGCTCGGCGTATCTGGACGCTTCGCCAGCGCGAGCACCAAGCACCCACGCCAGAAGCAACAGTGGAATCCACACTTTCTTCACCGCGAAAATTTAGCAAAGCGGCCTCGGCAAGGCGGCTGAGGAACGTCCGGGAACTCTACCGGCGCAACCGGGCGCCCGGCAGGCCTGCGTCGGGCGCACCTTGAAGGCCGCGCCTTTCTCCGGTGCTTCCCAGCCTGCTGCGAAATTGCTTTTGCCGCGAGTTCACGGGGGTGTTAGAAGTCATCGAATAAGTCCAGCGGTGCATAGACATCTTCATCTCGTGCTGTTGATCGTCCCGGCGCTCGGCCAGGCCGCCCCGCCGGTCGACTATGCCGCCGACATCAAGCCGCTGCTCGCGACGCACTGCTACCAGTGCCACGCCGCCACCCAGCAAAAGGGCGGCCTCCGCCTCGACACAGCGATCGCCGCGCTCAAAGGTGGCAGCCACGGTCCCGGGCTCAAGGCCGGAAGCAGCCGCGAGAGTCTCCTTATCAAGGCCATCGAGGGCGCGCACCCGGAACTGTCGCGGATGCCCTACAAGAAGCCGCCGCTCGCCCCCGCGAAGATCGCGCTGCTGAAGCGGTGGATTGACGAGGGCGCCAAGGCGCCGGCGAACGAACGGCCCGACAAGTCAACTCACTGGGCGTTCACCAAGCCTGCACGGCCGGCGGTGCCGACGGTTCAAAGTTCAAAGTTCAAGGGTCAGGGTTCCCCGTGGGAGATCCGCAATCCCATCGACAACTTCATTCTCGCGCGGCTGGAACGCGAGAAGCTCTCGCCCTCGCCCGCGGCCGACCGCGTCACGCTCATTCGCCGGCTCTCACTCGACTTGCTCGGGCTGCCGCCGGCGCCCGCCGAAGTGGATGCGTTCGTGAACGACGCCTCGCCCGGTGCCGACGAGCAACTCGTGGAGCGGTTGCTCAAGTCCCCGCACTACGGCGAGCGGTGGGGACGCTGGTGGCTCGACGCCGCGCGCTACGCGGACTCGAACGGCTACTCGATCGACGCGCCGCGGCAGATCTGGGCCTACCGCGACTGGGTCGTGAACGCGATGAACCGCGACCTGCCGTTCGACCAGTTCACGCTCGATCAGCTTGCCGGCGACATGCTGCCGGACCCGACGCTCGATCAAAAGGTCGCCACGGGCTTCCACCGCAACACGCAGATCAACCAGGAGGGCGGCATTGACCTCGAACAGTTCCGCATCGAGTCGGTGATCGACCGCGTAAACACGACCGCGACGGCGTGGCTCGGGCTCACGCTCGGTTGCGCGCAATGCCACGACCACAAGTTCGACCCGCTGACCCAGCGCGACTACTACGGCATGTTCGCCTTCTTCAACAACGCCGACGAACCGACGCTGCCGCTCGCGACCGCCGCCGAGACGAAGGCCGCCGCCGAGACGGATGCGAAAGTTGCCGCCTACATCCACGGCCTGCCGGACAAGGAACCGGACATCTTCGAGAAGTCGCTCAAGTGGGAGCGCAGCTTGACGCCGGAGGAGCGCCAGAAGCTCTCGCAGGAAGTGCGCACCACGTTCGACACGCAATTCCCCGAACGCACGCTCGCGCAGAAGCAACTCGTGCTGGCGGCTTACATCGAGACCGCGCCCGAAAACCGGCCGCACCAGACACAAATCAAGCGGCTGCGCGCCGCGCGGCCCGCCCTGAACTCGACGATGGTGATGCGCGAACGCGAGAAACCGAGGCGCTCGTATCTCTTCATCAAGGGCGACTTCACGCGCGACGGCGGCGAAGTGACGCCGACGGTGCCGGTGGTGCTGCATCCGTTCACACCCAGCGCGGGCGGTTCGACGAACCGGCTCGAATTCGCCCGCTGGCTCGTGGCCCCGGAGAACCCGCTCACCGCGCGCGTCATCGTGAACCGCATGTGGCAGCAGTATTTCGGCAAGGGCATCGTCGAGACCGAGAACGACTTCGGCACGCAAGGCACGCCGCCGACGCATCCCGAGCTGCTCGACTGGCTCGCCACGGAGTTCATGGGCAGCGGTTGGTCGCTCAAGCACATGCACCGGCTCATCGTGAATTCTGCGACGTATCGGCAGTCCTCCCGCGCGCGGACGGAACTCCACCTCGTGGACGCAAACAACAAACTGCTCGCACGCCAGAACCGCCTGCGGCTCGACGCCGAGATCGTGCGCGACGTGTGCTTGAGCGCGGGCGGCCTGCTCTCGCCGAAGATGGGCGGGCCGGGCGTGCATCCGCCGATTCCCGACGGCGTCATGTCCCTCGGGCAGGTCAAGCGCGCGTGGGACACCGCGACGGGCGACGACCGCCACCGTCGCGGGCTCTACACGTTCTACTTCCGCGCCACGCCGTATCCCGCGATGAACGTCTTCGACTCGCCCGACGCCTACAGCACCTGCACGCGGCGCATCCGCAGCAACACGCCGTTGCAGGCGCTCACGCTGCTCAACGACGCGGCCTTCTACGAGTTTGCGCAGGCGCTTGCGGCGCGGGTGTTGAAGGAAACAGCCTCGGACGCAGCGCGGCTGGAAACAGCCTTCCGTCTTTGCCTCGCCCGCAAGCCATCGGCGACGGAGCGCGCGCGTCTCGACGACCTGCTGAACCGCCAACTCGCCGCGGAATCCGGCGGGAACGTGCGGCTCGCCGCGTGGACGACCGTCGCCCGCGTGCTGCTCAACCTGGACGAGACCATTACGCGGGAGTAATCAGCCTGCGCATTGCACGATGAATCTTCTCGAGAACCACGGCGCCGTGCTTCACTCCACCCGCCGCCAGTTCTTCAGCCGGTGCGGATTGGGGCTTGGCGGCGTCGCGCTCGCGTCACTGTCAAACGACCGCATGCGTGCCGCGCAGCCGAGGCTCGTGAATCCCTTCGCGCCAAAGCCCGGCCACCTTCCGGCGCGGGCGAAAAACGTCATCTACCTCTTCATGGCCGGGGGGCCGAGCCAGCTCGAGTTGTGGGACCACAAGCCCAAGCTCGTCGAGCTCAACGCCCAGCCCATCCCGCCGTCCTACATCGAGGGCAAGCGGTTCGCGTTCATGAACTCGAGCCACGGCACCAAGCTGCTCGGCACACGCCGCACCTTTGCGCGGCACGGCCGCAGCGGGGCGTGGGTGAGCGAGATGTTCCCGCACATGAGCACCATCGTGGACGACATCACGCTGGTGAAAACCTGCGCGACGAACCTCTTCAATCACGCGCCCGCGAAGCTCTTCATGAACACCGGCTCGGGACAGTTCGGCCGGCCGAGCATCGGCGCGTGGGCGACCTACGGCATCGGCAGCGAGGCGGACGACCTGCCCGGCTTCGTCGTGCTGCAAAGCGGCCCGCGCGGCCCGCGCGGCGGCGCGGTGAACTGGGGCAGCGGCTTTCTCCCCACGCAGTTCCAGGGCGTCCCGCTGCGGGGCAATGGCGAACCGATCCTCAACCTCACCTCGCCGACCAACGTCACCGCGGCGAAGCAGCGCGAGACGCTCGACGCCATTCGCGACTTGAACCTCGCGCGGCTTGTCGAGACCGGCGATCCCGAGATCACCACGCGCATTTCCGCCTACGAGATGGCGTATCGCATGCAGTCGAGCGCGCCGGAACTGATTGATTTGAGCGGCGAGAGTCCCGAGACGCTCAAGCTCTACGGCGTGGAGAAGGACCGGCCCGGTTTCGCGCGCAACGCGCTGCTCGCGCGGCGGCTCGTCGAGCGCGGCGTGCGGTTCGTGCAGTTGTATCACACCAATTGGGACAGCCACGGCGGGCCGGGCGAAAACCTGCAGGGCGATTTCGAGAAGGTCTGCCGCGACGTGGACCAGGGCTGCGCCGCGCTGGTGAAGGACCTGAAGTCGCGAGGGCTGTTGAACGACACGCTCGTCATCTGGGGCGGCGAGTTTGGCCGCACGCCGATGGGCGAGAACCGCGAAACCTCCGGGCGCAACCACCACATCGACGCGTTTACGATGTGGTTCGCCGGCGGCGGCGTGAAGGCCGGCCACGTGTTCGGCGAGACCGACGAACTCGGCTTCGGTCCGGCGTCCGACCGCGCGCACGTGCACGACCTGCACGCGACCATCCTGCACCTGCTCGGGCTGGAGCACGAACGGCTCACCTTCCGATTCCAAGGCCGTGACTTCCGGCTCACGGACGTCCACGGCGAGCTGCTCAAGGGAATGCTCGCGTAGCCCCGGGCGCCGCGATACAAGTGCCGCGGTCGCATGCCCGAGGAATCAACTTCAACCGCTTCCACCCGCCGGCCGCGCACCATGTTGACGATCGTGCTCATGGTTTTCGCCGGCGTGATGCTGCTGGTGCTGCTGTGCGTCGGCGCGCTCGTCGGCTGGGTTGCGTGGCAGAAGCACCGCTTCGCCGCGCTCAAGGACACGCACGACCTGTCCGACACCGTCGGGAAAATGGCCGGCAACTATCTCAAGAGCCGCCCGCGCGGGGCGCTCGTGATCGGCGTGGTGCAGCGTGGCGAGACTTCGATTCGCGGCTTCGGCCAGGTCAGCGCGACGAATCTTGGCCCGCCGCACGCGACGACGGTTTTTGAAATCGGCTCCGTCACGAAGGCGCTCACGGGCATCGCGCTTGCGCGCATGGTCGCGGACGGCCAGGTGAAGCTCACCGACACGTTGCGCGAGTTGCTCCCGCCGGAGGTGAAGCTCCCCGCGCCGGTCGAGCGCATCACGCTCGCGCAACTCGCCACGCACTCCTCCGGGTTGCCGCGGCTTCCGGCGAACCTCGACCTCTCGCCGAAGCACGAGGCGAATCCCTACGCGAATTACAAGGCCGCCGATCTTTACGCGTGGCTTGCCACGGCCAAACTCGCCAATCCACCGGGCAAGACGAGCGATTACTCGAACGTCGGCTTCGCGCTGCTCGGCCACATCCTCGAACTCAAGGCGGGCAAGCCCTACGAGCAATTGATGCACGACGCGCTCTGCTCGCCGCTTGGCCTTTCAGACACGGTGATCCGGCTTTCGCCCGAGCAGTCCGCCCGGCTCGCGCCCGGCCACAGCCCGAACGGCGACCTCACGCCGAACTGGGACTTCGACGTGATGGCGCCGACGGGCGGCTACCGCTCGACCGCGGCCGACATGATGACGTTCATCAAGGCCAGCCTCGCGCCCGCGGATTCGCCCGCGGGGCGCGCGCTTGCGGAGGCGCAGCGGGCGCACTTCAGCAGGTTCGGCTCCACGATGGGGCTCGGCTGGCATCGCGAGATGTTGGTGCAGGGCGACCTCGCGGTGGTCTGGAAGAACGGCGGCACGGGCGGCTACTTCAGCTTTGTCGGTTTCATCCCCGGGCACCGCGTCGGTGTCGTGCTGCTGTCGAACTACGGCGACGCGTTCGCGGGCGATTTCTCGCTCGACTCGATGGGCATGGAAATCCTCAAGCTCGCCACGAAGGTTTCGCTCAAGTAATCCACCCAGACCTGCATGCATCAACCCGTCGTCCTCCAAAACTGCCGGCTCGTCTTTCCCGATTTCATCGCGCCGGGCTCGCTGCGGCTCAACCGCGGGCGCATCGAGCAGGTGCGGCTCGACGTCGCCGCCGCGGACGGGGACGCCGAGGTCGTGGACTGCGCGGGCGACTTCGTGGGGCCGGGCTTCGTGGACATCCACAACCACGGCGCGGCGGGGGTGGATTTCATCGACGGCGACATCGAGGGCATCGAATCGGCGCTCGCCTGGCACCAGCGGCAGGGCAGCACCAGCGTGCTCGCGACGCTGCTCACGCACCCGCCCGACATGATCGAGGCGGCCATCCACCGCCATCTCGAGGGCGAGAAGGGCGCGGAGATTCCCGCCAACTTCGCGGGCATCCACATCGAAGGGCCCTACCTCAACCCGGTCAAGAAGGGCATGCACCGCGAAGACTGGATGCACGACCCGCTGCCCGCCGAATATCAGTCGTGGGTCAGGGCGGGCGAAGGCCGGGTGCGCATTCTCACCGCCGCGCCCGAGCGCGACGGCTCGCTCGAGATGTATGCGTGGCTGCGCTCAAAGGGAATCGTCGGTTCGTTCGGCCACACCACGATGACGTGGGAGCGCGCGCAACTCGCGGCGGCCGCAGGCGCGTCGCACTTCGTCCACGTCAACAACGCGATGGAATGGCCGACGCGCGCGACGAACGCCGAGGGCTGGATGCAGACGCACGCGCGCGGCATCGGCTCGTTCCTCTCCACGGACGTCTTCACCGGCGAAATCATCGGCGACGGCTGGCACGTGACGCCGGAACTGGTGCGCGTGCTGGTGAGCGCAAAGGGGCTGGACCGCATCGCGCTCGTAAGTGACGCGTCGCCGCTGACGGGTCTGGCTCCCGGCAACTACACCGTGGCGACGGTGGACGTGGAACTCCGGCCCGGGCGCCTGTGCATGATCGCGGACGGCTCCGGGCTGGCGAGCAGCGTGTGCTCGTTGCTCGACATCGTGCGCAACCTCGTCAGGTGGGGCTTCCCGCTGCTGTCCGCATGGCGGATGGCGAGCTGGTCGCCCGCGCGCATCGCCGGCTGGAGCGACCGCGGCATCCTGCAGGTGAACTCGCGCGCCGACCTCGTGCGGCTCGATTCGCAGCTCGCGCTCAAGGGCGTGTGGCAGGGCGGCAAACCAGTGGCGAGGACGTAGCGGGGCCGGAAGGACGAGTCTCAGCGGTTCGCGTAGAACTCCTCGATCGCGGTGCGGAAGGTGTTCTCGCCCACGTTGACGATGCCCATCTCGCGCTTGGAGCTCTCCTCCGAGTCGCTCGCGTGCGCGGCGTTGACCATCACAGACGAGCCGAACTCGCGGCGGATGGACCCGGGCGGCGCCTTGGAGGGGTCGGTGGGGCCGAGCACGTCGCGGATCTTGTTCACGGCCTCGTTGCCTTCGTAGATGAGCGCGATGCACCGCTCGGTGCCGGGCGCGTTCAACGTCGTGGCGTCGCAGTCGGACTCGGTGCGGCCGGACATGAATCGGACGATGTTGTCGAACTGGTTGTCGCCGTTGATCGGCCCGAGCGCGTCGGCGAGCTGGGCTTCGACGTCCGGCGGAATCTTCAAGCCGAGCTCCTTCTCGAGGACAGCCATCGCCCTGGCCGCGACCACGCCTTTGAGCTTGGTGCGGAGCACCTCGCGCACGGGGCCGTAGAACTCGACCGCCTGCGCGGTGCTCATGCGGTGAACCTTGATGCCGACGATGTAGAGGCCGGTGCGGCTGAAGAAATCAATCACGTTGCCCGGGCGGCCGGTGGGGAAGCGGAAGTTGTCCGGCTTGATGAGCACGAGGGTGCGCTGGACCTTCATGCCGGGGGTGTAGTTGATGACGTTGTCGAGCACGCCGCCGTCGGTGTCGGAATGTCGCGCCCAGAGCTTGAGCTTGATCTCGGCTTCCTCGGGGTTCGGCGCGGCGAGCACGGCGGGCTCGAAGTATCGCACCTGGTCGTTCTCATCCACGATGAGGTCGGCGTAGGTGTCGCGGATGGTCTCGCCGCTGCGGCGGTCGTGGCTGAGGTTGCCGACGACGGAGCGGACCTTGCGCACGGCCTCGTCGCCCTTGAACAGGAGCATCATGATGCGGCGGCGCTGGCCGGTGCGCGGGTCGGGCGAGAAGTTCCGCACGGTGTAGTCGCGGATGTGTTCCTGCACGCGGCGGTCCTGCGGGTCGTGCGCGGAGATGATGACCTCGGCGTATTCCTTCACGAGGTCGGCGCTTGGCGCAAACATGCGCGCGGCGACCAGTTCCAGTCCTGTCCGGGAGATGAGCCGCGCGAGGATGCCGCCGGTGCGCGACTTGTAGAGCGAATACGGCGTGATGATGACGTAGGCCAGTTCTTGCGACATGGGCGGTCAGGCAGACGGGGTAGAGCCGGACGGTGCGCCCGGAGCGGCCTGGGGCGCGCTGGCCTTGCCGCCAAGGATTTTGAACATGACCGTGTTGCACGTCGGGCACTTGCCCTTGATCGCCTTGCGGCCGTTCTTCATCGTCTCCTCAACGCCGTTGGAGATTTCCTTCTTCGCCTTGCATTTGACGCAGTAGCCTTCAGCCATAAAAATATCCCGATCGGGCCCACCACGGACCCAAGCGGTCGCCGAGAGAGTAGGGATGCGGCATCGGCACCGTCAACAGGTAAAACCCGGCAAGAGTCAGGCCGAATCCACCCAGGAGACTTAGCCTAAACCATTGTCGCCCAACATACTCGGACGATCCTAAAGCGGCTCGAGCGAGGCTTTAAGCCTTGACGCCATGCCTCAAAACAGGTGCTATCCCGCCATGTTTCTCCTGCACGCACGCCCCGAGTCGCCTCTGTCGCCAAGCCTAAGGTCGCAATTTCTTGCGCTCCTGTTCTTGGTCGCCCCCGTTGCTGCGGCCGCGCCCGGCGCGCTCGAGAAGTACGTCGCCGCGCCCGACAACACCTTCAACTGGTCCATCCGCGAGACGCGCGCGCTCGACAACGGCCAGACCGCCGCGCACGTCGAGATGACTTCGCAGACTTGGCGCGGCCATGTCTGGACGCACCACATGCAGATCGTCCGCGCGAAGGACGTCCGCAACCCGCACATCGCGCTCGTGTTCGTCACGGGCGACGGCGACGGCAAGCGCAACCTGCCGATGCTGCAACTCTGGGCCGAACGCGCGGGCGCCATCGCCGCCTGCGTCACGCGCGTGCCCAACCAGCCGCTTTACGACGGCCGCAAGGAGGACGCCCTCATCGCCTTCACCTTCGACAATTACCTCAAGGACGGCGACGACTCGTGGCCGCTGCTCTTCCCGATGGCGAAATCCGCCGTCCGCGCGATGGATGCCGTCGCCGCGTGGGCGAAGCAGGAGCACAAGCAGGCCGTGGACTCGTTCGTTGTGAGCGGCGCAAGCAAGCGCGGCTGGACCACGTGGCTCACCGCGGCCGTGGACGCGCGCGTCAAGGCCATCGCCCCGATGGTCATCGACATGCTCAACATGAAAGTGCAGACCGACTGGACGTTGAAGTGTTACGGCAAGCAGTCCGAGCAAATCCGCGACTACACCGACCTCGGCCTCGTGGACCGCATGGAGGACGCGCGCATGAAGGAAATCCGCGGCTGGGTGGACCCGTTCAGCTACCGCGCGCGTTACACGATGCCCAAGCTCATCCTCCTCGGCACCAACGACCGCTACTGGACCGTGGATGCGCTGCGCCACTACTTTCACGACCTGCCCGGGCCGAAGCTGATTTATCAAACCCCGAACGCCGGCCACAACTTGAACGGCGGCGCCGACGCGGCGAACACGCTCGCGTCCTTCTTCCAGCTCATCGCCGACAAGAAACCGCTGCCCACGCTCGACTGGAAATTCAACGGCGACGGCAAGGTGAACGTGACCGTGAAATGCTCGCAGGCCGCGAAGTCCATCCGCCTGTGGACCGCGACGAGCGCGGACCGGGACTTTCGTGACGATCAGTGGAACAGCCGAGACCTCGAAGTGAAACCCGGCAGCGCGAGTGCGACGGCCGAGGTTTCCGCGCCCGAAAAGGGCTTCCGCGCCTATCTGGCCGAGGTGGAACTCGTCTCGCCGACAGGCCACACGTGGAAGCTCTCCACCGAGGCGCGCGTGACGCCGGATTTCAAATAGCGCGCACCGCCCGCCGGTGCCGCACCTTGCCGTTGCCACACCCGCATCCGGGCGTCATGCTCGCACCATGAACTCGCTTCTCCGGTCCGCGCTGCTCCCCCTTGCCGCCGCCATCCCCGCACTCGCGCAGCCGGCGGGCTTCAACTACGACGAGTCCAAGGTGGGCGCGTTCACGCTGCCCGACCCGCTCACGCTCGCCAACGGCACCAAGGTCACCGACGCCGCGACCTGGAAGAACAAGCGCCGCCCCGAGGTGCTCAAGCTGTTCGAGTCGCAGATGCACGGCCGAAGCCCCGCGCGGCCAAAGGACTTGAAGTTCGAGGTCACGTCCACGGACAAGTCCGCCCTGGGCGGCAAGGCCACGCGAAAGGAAATCACCGTGCGCTTCGGCGCCGAGCCCGGCGCCGCGCTGATGCGCCTGCTGGTTTATCTGCCGAACGACGCGCGCAAGCCCGTGCCCGCGTTCCTCGGCGTGAACTTCGAGGGCAACCACACCATCAGCACCGACCCCGGCATCACGCTCACCGGGCAGTGGACTTGGAACAGCAAGGAAAAATCCGCGGAGATCACGCGCCCCGCCGACACGACGCGCGGCAAGAGCATCAGCCGGTGGCCGCTCGAGATGGTGCTCGCACGCGGCTACGCCGTGGCGACGATTCCGCGAGCGGACATCGAGCCCGACTTCGCCGAGGGCTGGCGCAATGGCGTGCGCGGTTACTTCCTGAAAAAGTCCGGCAAGGCCGAGTTCGCGCCGGATGACTGGGGCGCCATCGCCGCGTGGGCGTGGGGCTTGAGCCGCGCGCTCGATTACTTCGAGACGGACAAGGACATCGACGCGCGGCGCGTGATCGTGATGGGCCACTCGCGCATGGGCAAGGCCTCGCTGTGGGCCGGCGCGACGGACGACCGGTTCGCCGCAGTCATCTCCAACAACTCCGGCGAGGGCGGCGCGAGCCTCGCGCGGCGCGACTTCGGCGAGACGGTGCAGCGCATCAACACGAGCTTCCCCCATTGGTTCTGCGCGAACTACAAGCAATACAACACGAACGTGGCCGCGCTGCCCGTGGACGCCCACCTGCTGGTCGCGCTCTCCGCGCCGCGCCCCGTTTACATCGCAAGCGCGGAGGAGGACAAATGGGCCGACCCGAAGGGCGAGTTCCTTTCCGGCAAGAACGCCGAGCCCGTGTATCGGCTCTTCGGCAAAGGCGGACTTGGCGTGGACGCATGGCCGGCGGTGAACAGCCCCGTCGGCGACGTCATCGGCTACCACGTGCGCACCGGCAAGCACGACGTGACAGATTACGACTGGGAGCAGTATCTCGCCTTTGCCGACCGGCACCTCAAGCCGGCTCGCGCGGGGAAAAAGTAGCCGCTTCCGCGCCGCCCTCGTGCCAAGCCCCGAACACTGGCTGCGACTCGCATCCGGCCCCGGCCCGGCGGCGTTCAACATGGCGCTGGACGAGGCGCTCCTCGAACACGCTGCTCGCCTCGGCAAACCGGTGCTCCGTTTCTACGGCTGGACGGAATGCGCCGCGACCTTTGGCTACTTCCAGAAGTTCGCCGAGACCAGCGCGCTCACCCCGCTTCGGCCGCTCGTTCGCAGGCCGACCGGCGGCGGCCTTGTCCCGCACGACGCGGACTGGACCTACAGCTTCATCGTTCCGCCGGGGCACGACTGGCACGGGTTAGCTGCTGCCGACAGCTACCGGCGACTGCACGAATGGGTGCGGGACGCGTTCGCGCGCGTCGGCGTCGAAGCGATGCTCGCCCCCGAGAGGAGGACAGCCGCGCCGGGCCAGTGCTTCGCGGGCTGGGAGCGCCTCGACGTGCTTGCGCACGGCCGCAAGCTCGCGGGCGCGGCGCAGCGACGAAACCGTTCGGGCCTGCTCATCCAAGGTTCCATCCAGCCTCCAATGCGCGTCGCGCAGGCCGACTGGCAGAAGTGCCTTTGCGATTCCGCGCACGCGGCGTGGGGCGTCGAGTGGCGGGCGATGGAGCCCGACTCCACCGTGCGCGGGCGTGCCGCCGAGCTCGCGGCGGTGAAGTATTCGCGGCCCTTGCACAACGAGCGGCGGTGAGCCCGCATTTCCGTCCCAAGGAACCTGAAGAAGGCTGGAGGTGTTCTCCGTTCCTGCGGTCATTCCGCGGTGCGTGGAACCACGCCTGCACCCTCGGAAACGGAAAGGCCCCCCGATCCGAAGAAGGCCCAAGAAACTAGTTGCCACCGGGGTCGAAACTCCCCATTATGGAGCCCGTTGCAGGTCCAACCGCCGTAAGGCCAATTCGGTTTCTCGGAGTCCGAGACGGCGGTCTCCCTAGGTTCAACATTCTTGTCCGCCCCAATGGGTTTTCCATGGGCGAAGTCCTATGAACAGAGCAGCCAACAGCAGACAGAACAACAACTCCAACACGCCCGAAACCGGCATGGGTTTCCTCGAGATATCCGAGAAGGGCTTTGGATTCCTCCGTTCGCCGGACAACCGCTTCCAGCCGAAGCCGACCGACATTTTCGTCACACCGGACACCATCAAGCGCAACTTCCTCCGCGAAGGCTGCCAGATCGAGGGCGCCCTCCAACCCCCGCACCGCGGCGTGAGCCCCCAACTCCGCGAGGTGCTCGCCGTCAACGGCATGCCCTTCACCGAATACACCAAGTCCGTCCGCTTCGAGAACCTCACCAGCATCGACCCCATCGAAAAGTTCAATCTCGAGACCGCGCCCGACCTCATCGAGACGCGCGTCATCGACCTCGTCACCCCCATCGGCCGCGGCACGCGCGGCATCATCGTCGCCCCGCCGCGCACGGGCAAGACCACCATCCTCAAACAAATCGCCAACGCGGTCACCGCCAACCATCCCGAGGTCTGCGTGCTCGTGCTGCTCATCGACGAGCGCCCCGAGGAAGTCACCGACTTCCAGCGCTCCGTGAAGGCGGAAGTGGTTGCCAGCTCCAACGACATGGACCTTGAAACCCACGTGCGGCTCTCGCGCTTCATGATCGAGCGCTGCCGCCGCATGGTCGAGTGCGGCAAGGACGTCTTCGTGCTCCTCGACTCCCTCACCCGCGTCGCCCGCGCCTACAACTCCGTCCACGGCGGCTCCGGCCGCACCATGACCGGCGGCGTGGACGCCCGAGCCCTGGAAATCCCCCGCAAGATGTTCGCCGCCGCGCGCAAAATCGAAGGCGGCGGATCGATGACCATCGTCGCCACCGCGCTCATCGACACCGGCAGCCGCATGGACGAGCTCATCTTTCAGGAGTTCAAGGGCACGGGCAACATGGAGCTCATCCTCGACCGCAAGCTCGCCGACCGCCGCCTGTTCCCGGCCATCGACATCCCCAAGTCCGGCACGCGCAAGGAGGAGAAACTCTTCGCGAAGCACCACCTCGAACCCATCCGCAAACTCCGCCGCATGCTTGTGGACTTGAACCCGGTTGAGGCCATGGAAACGCTCACCGCCGCGCTCAAGAAGCACAAGACCAACGACGAACTGCTCGCGAAGCTGGGTGGCTAGCGCTGGCCTCACCTCACCGTCACGAAGTCGCTGTGATTCAACAGCGCGCGCACCAGGCCCTCTCGCGCGAGCCGCTCGCCGTCCTTCGCCGCCGACCGCGCCTGTTTGTCGAGGAACGCAACGCACTCGGCCCGTTCCGCCACGCTCGGCGGGCGTGACAGCAAGTGCTCGAAGGCCGCGGTGATGAACCCGCCCGTGTCCCGCTCTCCAAACCGCCGCGCCAGCGCCGCGCTTTGTTCGTGGATGAGCCTGCTGTTCGCAAGCGCAAGCGCCTGCTGCGGCACCACACTCTTGGTCCGGCGATAACATTCATTCGGATTCGGCGGGTCGAACACGGACGTGAACTCGCCGCTGCCGCCCAACTCCGGGAAGCACGCAAAATACAGACTGCGCCGCGCGGAGCTGGCCATCTCGGGATTTTCCAACTCCTGTCCGCCCATTTTCGCGTCGAGATTCCCGGCGAGGTGCAACACGCTGTCGCGGATCACTTCCGCCTCCGAACGGCCGCTGTTCATGCGCCACAGCCATTTGTTCTCCGGATCTGTCGGAGGCGGATGGCGGATGGCGGATGGCCGACCGGCCGGAGTGAACTTGGAATCCGCGATCTGCAATCCGCGATCCGCAATCGCCGACGCCCGCCGATACGCCGCGCTCGTCACGATCACGCGATGCAGGTGCTTCAAGCTCCAATCCGACGCCATCAACTCCGCCGCGAGCCAGTCGAGCAACTCCGGATGCGTCGGCCTGGCGCCGCTGCGGCCGAAGTTGTCCACCGTCTCCACCAGCGGCGCGTGGAAGTGCCGCAGCCAGACGTGGTTCACCGCCACACGCGCGGTGAGCGGGTTGTCGCGCGAACCCATCCACTGCGCGAGCGCCTTGCGCCGGCCGGTGCTTTCGCCCGGATATGAAACCGTCACCGGCGGATAGTCAGCACTGTCCTTGGCGAGCGCGGCTTGCGCGTCAGCCACCGCTTTCTTCGCGCTGGCCAGCGTGGTGTCGGCCTTCTTTCCCGCGGTCTTCGCGGTTTCCCTCGCCTTGTCGTCCTTGGCGTCAGCGGATTGCCTTTGGGCTGCGGCCGCGTCGGCCTCGGCTTTCAGCAGAGTTTCGCTTGCGGTGGCCAGCTTGAATTGCCGGTCGGCCTTGCTCGCTGCGCGGAACAGCGCGTTCGTGTCACCGCCGGCCTTCAGGAAGCGCGCCTTGTCCGCAGCGAGCCGCGCTTGAAAGGACTCGCGCTCCGCCACGGCGGCCGTGAGCCGCGCTTCGTTCATTGGGGAATCCGTCTTTGCCAGATTCTGATTCGCGGTTGCGACGGCTTGCACGAGCCGTGCCAGCTCGGCTTCGACGGCGAAGGGCTTCAACCCCGGAAACGCGACCGTCGGCGGCAGTGCGACGGGCTGTACGACGACCCGCGCGCCGCCAAGGAACCCGGGCATCGCCGGTTGCGCGGGCGGGCGGTTGGTCAGGCGGTTGCGCTCGTCGCCGCCGGTGTAAAACCAGGTCTTGGCCGCGGCGTCCTTGTCGAAGACGCGCACGGCGCCGAGGCGCTGCACCTTGCGCAGCGTGCTGTAATTGTAGTCTTGAAACACGCCGGGGTCGGCCTCGCCGGGCCAGCGGTCCTGCCGCACGTAGAGCGGCTCGAAGAACGCGCGGAAGCTGAAGTAATCCGCCTGCGTGATGGGGTCGTATTTGTGGTCGTGGCAGTGCGCGCACTGGAACGAGAGCCCGAGAAAGGCGCGGCCCGTGTGCTCGACGTTCGCGCGCATCCACTCGTTGGGGTTGAGGGCATACCAGTTGCGCACGAGGTAGCCGGTCGCCACCGCGATGTCGTCGCGCCCGGGCGCGACCTCGTCGCCGGCCAGCATTTCGGCGATCAGGCGGTCGTAGCCCTTGTCGGCATTGAGCGAAGTCACGATCCAGTCGCGCCAGCGCCAGATTTGCGGCGCGGAATTCCATACATCGGGCACCATGCGCCGGCCGAACCAGTCCGCGTAACGCCACACATCCATCCAGTGCCGAGCCCAGCGCTCGCCGTGGCGCGGGTCGTCGAGCAGGCGGTCCACCGCGCGCTCGTAGGCTTGGGGCGAAGGGTCGTCGAGGAACGCGCGCAACTCCTCGCGCGTCGGCGGCAGGCCGATCAAGTCGAGATACACGCGCCGGAGCTGGACGTTTTTCGCCGCAGGCGGGAGCGGCGTGAGCTTCTCGCGGTCGAGTGTGGCGTTGATGAAGGCGTCGATGGCATTGCCAGGGGCCGAGGGCCGGGGGCCGAGGGTGGGAACGGGCGGCCGGACAATGGGCTTGAACGCCCAGTGATCGCGCGGATCCGGCTCGGGCAATTCTCCCGCGGGCGCCACGGCGCCCTCGGCAATCCAACGGCGGATCAGCGAGATTTGTTCAGGCTTGAGCGCGTCGGCATCGCGCGGCATTCGCTCGGCGGAGCCGGCCTCCGTGATTCGCAGGAGCAGCGGACTTTGCCCGGGCTTGCGCGCCACGACTGCGGGTCCGCTCTCGCCGCCCTTCCGCGCGAACGCCGCCGTGTCGAGCCGAAGCCCTGACTTCTGTTGCAGCGCGCCGTGGCACGCGGTGCACCGCTCGCGGAGGATGGGCTTGATGTCTCTTGCGTAATCCACGCGCGCGGGCGCCGCTCCTGTTGCGGCGCAAGGAACCGCCGCTGCCGACGCGGCGAGCAGCGCGAGCGCCAGGGTATGCGGGCGAGTGGTCACGGGCTGTGACGGAAGCATGGCCGCGACCGCGCGCGTGTCAAGGCGTCGGAGACGCGGCGGGATCGCGGCGCAGGATCGCGGCGAGCGCGAGCGCGATGAACGTGCTGAAGATCACCGTCTCCGCGATGCCGAGCGTGAACAGATACAAGTCGAGATTCGCAGCGCGGAAGCCGGACTCCATGCGCGCGATGGTTTTCTCGGCCGCGCCGGCCGCCAGCATGCGTTCACGCTCCCACGCGATGGCCTTCTCGATCCACCCGGGATGGATGACATGATTGTAGGCGAACTTGAACAGCGCGGCGACAACCGCGGCGATGAGCGCGGTGAGCGTGCCGCACTTCCAGCCTTGTTCCAGCGAGAGGGCGCCATGGGCTGCGCGCGCACGCGCGGCCTTGATGCCGAGCCAGAGAAACACGGCGAGCAACGCGAGCCCGAGCCCGCCGCTGTATTTCACCACCTCGAACCGCTGGAGTTGAAAGCCCACGAGCGAGGCCACGAGCAGCCACGCGCTCACGGCCGCGCCGCCCAGCAGCCCGAATTTCAACTCGACCTTCACGCGCGCGAGTGCACACCGCGCGGGGGCATCCGGTCAACACGCTTCCGCGCCCGTCCGCGCATCAAAACCGCCCGCCGATCCAGCGCAGCACGTCGCCGGTGCATTGGAGCCACAACCCCAGCGAGCGCATCACGCCCACGCCGGGCGCGAGCAGCGGCAGACCGACGAGCAGCACAAGCACGTTGCCCAGCAGGATGACCGCAAAGGAAAAGAGCCGGCCCTGGCTCGTGATGTCGCTCTGCCGCGTCTGCAGCACTTCCCACGTGAGCGTGACGTGAAATCCGTAAGCCGCGCCGAGCAGCAGGTGCAGCCACACGGTGTAGCGCGACCAATCCCAGATCATGTGCCCGAGTCCGAACACCAGCACCACGAGCACGACATAGAGCGGGAAGAAATACGGCGCCAGCGCCACGAGGAAGTTGCTCTTGGTGAGCACGACCTGCCCGCCCGCGCTCGTGGCCTTGAAGCGCTTCACGCTGCCGCCGAACAGCCACGACCACAGCACGTGCGTGAACTCGTGCCCGACCACGTAGAGCCACATCGGCTTCGGGAGCGCGAGGAACACCACCACCCAGCCCGTCGCGCCGGCGAGCAGCGGCACCCACGTCGCCGTGAAGCCGCCGAATGCGTGCACCACTTTGACGAGCGCCATCACCGCGCCCGCGCACACGGGCAGCAGCAGCAGGCCGATGAAGAACTTCGCCCACTTGGGCATGGCGCGAGGATTCAAAACGGCGCTTCAACACGCGAGCAAGAAAGTCCTCATCGTCTTGATCCGATCGAGGAAACCAGGAGCCGGCGAAGCTCGAGATGTTGTCGTGCCCGCAACTCCGGCGGACACCCTCACCCCGTCCCTCCCCCTCCTCGGAGGGGGAGAGGGTGAGGCGTGACGAACGTGGAAGGGCAGGCGGAAGATTCACGCTCCGCTGCGGCCGTGCGAATCATCTTCGCACGGCTCTGGTTCCACGCCAGTGTCACTCGCTGACTTCCTCCACGAGCGCGGCTGCCTTCTCCTTCGGCTTCGGCGCGGCCTTCACCTCGGGGAACAGCACCGCGAGCGAGCAGAAGATCAGTCCGGCGCAGATCGCGCCGAGCGTTTGCATCGAGACGGTCTGCACGAGCCAGAAGCCCAGCATCGGCGCGACCACGCCGCGCAGCCCGGTGAAAAACGTGTGCACGCTCATGTAGTCCGCCACGCGCTCGGGCGGCGCGAACTTCGTCACCCACAAGCTCCACGCCACGTCGCCGCCGGCGTTGGACACGCCGTAGATCACCGCGCCCACGGCGAGCCCCGCGAAGCTGTCGCTCATGAAGAATGCAAACACGCCCACGGCGAACCCGAAGTTCAGCGTCATGCGCAGCGCGAAGAAGTTCATCCGGTCGAAGAGCCAGCCCCACAACGGACTCATCACGAGCCGCGCCGCGTTCGGGATCACGCCCACGATCAGCGCCACCGTGCCCACATCCAGCGCGAGCCCGTGCCGCGGATTCGCGAGATACTCGACGCGCAGCGGATACATCATCAGGTTGCCCACGCCCAGGAACATCCACGAGATGAGCGTAAGCCGGAACAGCCGGTCCTCGCGCGCGAATCGCAGCGCGCGGAGCGGATGCGTCGAGCCGCCGCCGGACACGAGCGGCCGCGACGGCACGCGCGAGAGGCACCACGAGCCCAACGCGAACGCCGCGGCGAACACCAGCAGCAGGCCGCGGAAGTTCTTCCCGAGGTCCGCCGCGAGCGCGCGGCCCGCGAGTTCGCTGAAAAGCGCCGCCGTGCCGATGCGGACGATGAGCGCCTTGCTGAAAAGCCGGCCGCGTTCGCCCTCGGGATAATTCTCCTGATACACCTGCGTCATGAGCGGGATGACCGCCGACGCGCTCGCCATCGCGAGCACCGAGCCGACCACGAACACCGGCACGACCGGCACCGCCGCCATCACCAGCAGGCACGCGGCGCCGAACGCGGCCGCGCGCGACGCGGCCTTTGCCGTCGGGCATCCCCACGCCTCCACGCGCGACACCACGAACGGGCTGAGCAGCAGGCCGAAGCTCCCGCCCGACGCGATGAGCGCCTTCGCGGTCGCGCCCGCCTCGAAATGCTTCACCGCGATGAGCAGGAGGAACGTCGCGCCCGCCGTCTCGAGGATGCCGCCGGTGACCGCGCGCCAGCGTTCGTAGCGGAACGTGGTCTCGGTGTCTTGGGGCGGCACGCGTGGAGATTGGCGACTCGCGACGCCGCTGCAACCATGGAGTTCGATCCCCCCGTGCGCGCGCAACCCGCGCGCCCCGCACGACGCAACCGGTGCGGCACCGGGGAAGCATGAACGTGTGCAGGCGCGGCCGGGCCAGGCCCGTTCCAAGCGTTGGAACTTCGCTTCGGCAGGCTTGGTTTTGAGTGGCTGGCGGCTAGACTCACGACATGGCCGAGCCGAGCCTGACACAGGGTCACGCGCCCGACGCGCTCGTGGACGGTTTCCTCGTTCACCTGGCGACGGATCGCGACGCGTCGCGATGCACCCGGAAGAACTACGGCGCCGCGCTGGCGGAGTTCGCGCGCTGGCATTCGTCGGAGCGCGATTCGGCGCCGCCCTGGCGCGCGCTCACGCGCGACGACTTTCGCGCCTACTTGCGGTGGCTCGGCCGGTCCGGACTGAGCCGTGCGTCGACGCGGCTTCGGTTCAGCGCGCTGCGGACCTTTTACCGGTTTCTCATGCGTCGGGGCGAAGTGGCGGACACGCCGGTGCGGGACCTCGCGCTCCCGAAGGAACCGGGCCGGCTGCCCAAGTTCATGACGGTCGAACAAGTTGCGCAGCTTCTTGCCGCCCCGCTTGCGGAACTCGACGCGCTGCGCACCCGCAGCGAGCCGACTGTGGATGCGACGCCGTGGCTGCGCGACGCGGCGATCCTCGAGACGACCTACTCGAGCGGGTTGCGGGTGAGCGAAGTGTGCGCCCTCTGCTGCGGCGACGTGGATGCCCGCGGGCGCGCGCTGCGGGTGCGCGGCAAGGGGCGCAAGGAACGGCTCGTTCCCGTCGGCGAGCCGGCGCTCGACAGCATCGAGCGCTACTGGCTCGCGGTGAACCATCCGCGCGATGCCGCGCTTCCCGTGTTCCTCGCCCGGGCGAACGACGTCCAGCCCGTGACGCAGCAGGTGATTCAAAAGCGGCTCAAGCTGTATCTCGCGCGCGCCGGGCTCGATCCGGCGCTGACGCCGCACAAGTTGCGGCACAGTTTCGCCACGCACCTGCTCGACGCGGGCGCGGATTTGCGGAGCGTGCAGGAGTTGCTCGGTCACGCGCACCTCGTCACGACGCAGGTTTACACGCACCTGACGACGGAAAGGCTGAAACGAGCTTATGAACAGGCGCATCCCAGGGCGTGATGTGACTCGCGACCCTTTGTGTTTCGTCCGGTCGTGTCTGGCCGTGCTGGTTGGCGCGATGCTCGCGTCGTGCGCGACCGTGCAGCCCGTGGACTGGGCGGCGCGGATGGGAACTTACACCTTTGACGACGCGGTCAAGGAATATGGCGCACCGGACAAAGGCGCGACCTTGACGGACGGCGCGCGGGTCAGCGAGTGGCGCGTCCGCAAGGGCCACTCGTCCGCCTACGTGACCGGATACCCGACGCATCCCTACTTGCGCGTCGAGGTGCCGCCGGCGACGGACGAGTGGTTGCGCCTGACGTTTGGCGCGGAGGGCAAGCTGAAGGAATTCAAACGATACTGGCGGTGAGACCGGGTCGCCGGCGCGCGCCTGTTTCCCGGCCGCGCGCGACGCAGGATCACGGTGTTCAATGTTGCGTTGCCATGGGGGCTTCCCTACCGTCGCCGTGAATTTTCCGAAGGTCGCCAAGTCAATCCACACGCATGCAACCGGAATCACCCCAGGACAACAGCGGCCAGGCGCCTGCGGGAGAACGCCGCGAGTTCCTCAAGAAGGCGCTCTCGGCCGCGCTCGGCGGCGCGACGATGGCCGCGCCGGCCGCGGCGGGACTCGCCGTGTATCTCGACCCGCTTCGTCGCAAGGCGCCGGCCGGCAGATTCGTCCGGGTCACGACCCTCGAAGCCCTTCCCGCGGATGGTTCGCCGAAAAAGTTTCCCATCATCGTCAGCCGCGTGGATGCGTGGAACAAGACGCCCGCGACGCCCGTGGGCGCGGTGTATGTCCGGCGGACGAAGGAGGGCGCGCTCCAGGCGCACAACGTCGCGTGCCCGCACGCGGGGTGCTTCGTGGACTTCCAGCCCGAGCGGAACGGCTACTTCTGCCCGTGCCACAACAGCACCTTTGGCCTCGACGGAAAAATCGCGGACGAGAAAAGCCCTTCGCCGCGCGGCCTGGATGAGTTGAAGGTCGAGCTGCGAAACGAGAAGGAAGTCTGGGTCCACTTCCAGAACTTCCACGCCGGCCACGCCAAGAAGATTCCCGTCGCATGAAGAAGCTGCTCGACTGGCTCGACCAGCGGACGGGTTACCGGAAAATCACCCACGAGGCGCTCGCGGAGCCCATTCCCGGCGGCGCGCGCTGGCGTTACGTGTGGGGCAGCACGCTCACGTTTTGCTTCGCGGTGCAGATCCTCACGGGCTTTTTCCTCTGGATGGCCTACAGCCCGAGTTCGCAGACGGCCTGGGAAAGCGTCTTCTACATCCAGCACCAGATGACCGGAGGCTGGCTGTTGCGCGGCATCCATCACTTTACGGCGCAGGCGATGAACATCCTGCTGGTGCTGCACCTGATGCAGGTGGTGATCGACGGCGCCTACAAGGCACCGCGCGAGGTGAATTTCTGGACGGGGCTCATCCTGCTGCAGCTCGTGCTTGCGCTCTCGCTCACCGGCTACCTGCTGCCGTGGGACCAGAAGGGCTACTGGGCCACGAAAGTCGCCACCAACCTGCTCGGCATCGTGCCGCTCATCGGCGCGGACTTGCAGAAGATCGTCGTCGGCGGGCCCGATTACGGGCATCACACGCTCACCCGGTTCTTCGCGCTTCACGCGGGCGTGCTGCCCGCGGCGATGGTCGCGCTCATCGCCGGGCACATCTGGCTTTTCCGCCGGCACGGCATCACGACGAGGCGGCCGCACAAGAAACCCGACTCGCGATTCTGGCCGGACCAGGTGTTGATGGATTCGGTGGCGTGCCTCGCGGTTGCGGCCACGGTGCTTTTCCTGTGCGTGCGGCACAAGGTCTTCGGCACGCATGGCCCGCTCGGCGCGGAGCTCGGCGCGCCCGCGGACCCGGGCGAGCCGTTCTCGGCCGCGCGGCCCGAGTGGTATTTCCTGTTTCTGTTTCAGTTCCTCAAATACTTCCCCGGCTCGATGGAAATCTGGGGCGCCATCATCATCCCCGGCGTCGTGATGGGCGCGATGTTCCTGCTGCCGAAGCTCGGCGAAACCACGCGCGGCCACCGCCTCAATCTCGTCTTCCTGGGCGCGTTGATCCTCGGCTCCGGCTGGCTCACATGGCTCGCCATGAAACAGGACGCCGCCGACCCGGGCTACCGGCTGGCCGTCGTCGAGGCGGATCGCGAAGCCCATCGCGCCGCCGAGCTTGCGCAGTCGCCGGACGGCATTCCGATTGCCGGCGCCGCGTCGTTGCTGCGCTCCGACCCGCTCACGCAGGGGCCCAAGATTTTCGCGAAGAACTGCGCCTCGTGCCATCGCTTCGACGGGCACGATGGGACGGGGCGTGCCGGTCAGGGACCGCCAACCGCGCCCGACTTGAAGCACTTCGCCTCGCGCGAATGGCTCGCGGGATTGCTCGATCCGGCGCGCGTGGACAGCCCGCACTACTTCGGCGGCACCAAGTTCATCGAGGGCAAGATGGCCAAATGGGTGAAGAAAAACGTCACGGCCTACACGCCAGGGCAGAAGGCGCAGTTGGCGAAAGTCATCATGGCCGTGAGCGCCGAGGCCGGGTTGCGCGCGCAGCGCGATTCAGACGCGCGCGACGCCGCGGCCATCAAGGAAGGCGCGGCGCTCGCGAAGGGCGACATCGGTTGCACGGAATGCCACGCCTTCCAGAAGCCCGACGAGGATGCCACCGCGCCGACACTGACGGGCTACGGCTCGCGCGAGTGGCTCGTCCGTTTCATCAGCAATCCGAAGCACGCGGACTTCTACGGCTCGCGCAACGACCGCATGCCCGCGTTCGGCGCCTCGCAAATCCTCGACGAGCAGAGCATCGGACTCGTGGCCGACTGGCTGCGGGGAGACTGGTATGTGCCGGCCCAAACGGGCACGGGGGCTTCCGCTGCGAAGCGGTGAGCGGCGGAGCCGGCTTCCGGCTACTTCTGCGGCGGATGGTCCTTGATGACCTTGTAGATTTCCGCGGCGGCGGTGGCGGACTCGATCGAGGCGCGAAAATCCTTGTTGTGAAGTTTCTTCGCGATGTCGGCGAGCGTGTGGAGGTGCTTCTGGAACTGACCGTGCGGGACGAGGAAGAGCATCACGTGGCGGACAGGCTGGTTGTCGAGCGCGTCGAAGTTGATGCCGCGCGCCGAGCGGCCGAAGGCGCCGGTGACTTCGCCGATGACATCCGTCGAGGCGTGCGGAATGCCCACCCCGAACCCGATGCCCGTGCTCATGGAGGTCTCGCGTTTCTTGACGACGGCGGTGACCGCCTCGCGGTGTTCGGGCTTGATCCTGCCGCAGCGAACGAGCACCTCGATGAGCTCGTCGATGGCCTCCCACCGGTTGGCCGCGCGCAGTTCGGGAACGATCTGATCCGCGTTGAGGATGTCGGCCAGCGTCATAGCTTGCGAAAAGCCCCGGCATTTCGCCGGAAGCCCGCGGCCATTTCAAGGAGGAATTCCGACCTTCAGCCGGACACGCCGGATTGCTGCGCCGGGGCACCATCACCTGCAGGGACGCGCCCGGTCAAAAATACCGGGCGAGGGTCTCGCCGTTGCCGTAGCCGAGGAGCAGGCAGACGAAGTCCCCGTTCCGCCACGTCGCGCTCGTCCATTCGCCGCGCGTCGTGAATTGCGGGCTCGCGCCCTTGGGCGGATCCGGCAGGTCCGCGCTGTCGATGACAACCAGATAGACTTTGTCCTTCGGCAGGTCAGTGCCGACTTGGAAGCACACGAGCGACACGCGCTTGCCGCGCCAGTCGAGCATGCCGCAGCCCATGCTGGGATGATCCTTCAACCGCGCCGGGAACTCGCACGCGCCGTGCCCGCTGTTCTCCGTGAGCCAGCGGCGGATGTCCTCGACGCGCGCGCTGCGATAGTGAAGCTCCGAACCGCCGGCGCCCAGGTAGCCCATGTTCGCCGTCGCGAGCTTCGGGCTGAAGAGCAGTCCGTAGCGCGACCCGACGTAGTCCGTGAGGTCGGCGTTGAAACGCGAGAAATCGAGCGCGGCCTCGCGCGGTTCGCGCAAGCCAACAAACGCGATGCACAACAGCGTGGCCACGACCGCCGCGACCGCCGTGGGCAGCGACACGGACTGGCGCCACCATGGCTGGGGCTTGATGACTTTGCGGCCAATGAGGATCGCGTGCTTGAGGTCGCTGGGAACGGGCACCGCGGAGAGTTGGGCGAAGAGCGCGGCGTCGATTGCCGACTCCTCGGCGAACCACGTCGCCAATTCTGGATCGCGCCGGGCATGCGCCAGTGCCTCGGCGAATGCCGCGTCCCGCGCGTCCGGCCCGCCCGGGCGCCGGGCGCGAAGGATGAACTTTGCCTCGTCGTTGTTCATGGAGTCAGCCCGCGTGCTGTCTGGGCAGCGGGACAATCTTGCCTTCCGTCTCCTGCATCTGCAGCGAAAGTCTCGCGCGGAGCCGGTCCTTGCCGCGCGCCAGTCTCGACATCGCCGTGCCCGGCGGCACGTTCAATATTTTGGCGATCTCGTGATACGAATGTCCGCCCAGGTAAAAAAGCGCGAGTGGCGCGAGATACGGTTCCTCGACGCTCATCAAGGCCGCCATGATCTCGGCGGATTCCATGCGGCTCACGGCGTCGGGCTCGATTGCCGGCAATTCACTCTCGACGGAACTCAGTTCGTGGTGCGCGAAACGCCCCTGCCGCCGCACGGTGCCGAGGAATTCCCGGTGCAACGTCGTGAACAGCCACGTCTTCACCTTCGCCGCGTCGCGCAACTGCCCGCCCTTCGACGCCCAGATGTAAAAAGTCTGCTGCGTCAGGTCGCTGGCGTCCGCCTCGCTGCGCGAGAGACTGAGCGCGAACCGGTAGAGCGGCTCGTAATAGGCGCTCACCACTTGTTCGAACTCGAGGTCGTGCACGTCCGTTTGAGGTTTCTTGCCGCCGGATTATTCCGGCCAGCCGCCGGCGGGCAAGCCTCGATTATCGCCTGCTGGACTGGATCACTCCACGCGTGACCTTGAAACGTCCTTGCTGGCGCCAAATCGGCGTCGCTACACTCCGCGCGCCTCGTGAAAAAAGTCAACCTCAGCGCCATCCCGTGGGTCGAGCGCAAGTCGCCCAAGGGCACGTTTCACCGCCTGCGACGAAACGGGGCGCGCATTCGAGGATCCCCAAACAGGTCCGAAGCTCCCCGGCCGGCCGCCGTTCGAGGTCGAGTTGATCCGCGTCCCGCCCAAGGCGCGACACTGTCCGTTTCACAGCCACGCGACCGAGTGGGAATTCTGCCTCATGGTCAGCGGCACCGGCCTCATGCGGCTGGCGAAGAAGTCCATGAAGATTCGCGCGGGCGATTGCCTGCTCAACCCGCCCGGCGAGGCGCACCAGCTCATCAACACCGGCCGGAAGGACCTCGTCTGTTACGTCGTCGCCAACAACGCGCCCGCGGACGTCTGGCACTACCCCGACGCGAAGAAGTGGGGCTGGCCCATCGGTCGCGCCGGATTCTTCTTCCGCCGCTCCGTCCTGGACGACGACGACGGCGAGGAGTGAGCCATCCCTTTCGTTTCTGAACTCCCAACACTGAACACCTCATGAACACCGTCTCCCAACTCAAGACCATCAAGAAAGGCACCGCCGCGAAAGTCGGCGCGGAACTTTCCCGCACCGGCGGCCTGCTGCGCCTCGCGCCCGCGTGGGTGCCGCGCTCGTTCCTCCAGCCCGGCCTGCGCATCAAGCTCCACCCGGACGACACTTAC
>VHCN01000049.1 GCA_016871675.1 Verrucomicrobiota bacterium | reverse complement strand
GATGCGGTACATGCCGACATTGCGCTCGCCGGTGTCGGGATCTTTGGTGACGACGCAGGGGAGCGTGATGAAACGGCCGCCGTCCAGCGGCCAGCATTTTTGGATGGGGAGGTTGAGCAAGGTCGAAGGCTGAAGGCTGAAGGCTGAAGGCTGATGCACATCAGGAGCCTTCGGCCAGGGCTCGGTTCGTGTGGGTGGAGCCTCGAATTTGTGGATGACTTCCTTGCAAGGGCCATCCTTCACGAGCTTCGGTTTGGCGTGGCGCAGGTCCATCGCCTGGCCGAGCAGCTTCATCGTATCTCGCAGCGACGTGGGCGGCTTGGCCTTCATCAACGAGCCGAGTTCGGCGGCGACTTCGTCAACCGAATTCGCGTTCAGGCTTAGAGCCATTCGTTTCCAGGAGCCCATCGTATTGATTGCCAGCGGAAATGGGGACACCACTCCGTTCACCGTGGGTTTCTCGATGAGCAGCGCTTTGCCGCCGCCCGGCGATTTCATCTGGCGGTCGGCGAGTTCCGTGATTTCGAGTTCGGTGGCGACGGGTTGCGTGATCCGGATCAACTCGCCCGCCTGGTCGAGTCGCTGCACGAAGTCGCGGAAGGAGTCGAACGCCATAGCGCAGCGAGCGTAGCAGCGCCGCGAGCGGAGGGAAAGCAGTCGTTCCCGCTTGATCCGCGTGCGTGTGCCAGTAGCTTCGCGCCGTGGACAAACGGGCTTGGATCATCGCCGGCGGTGCGCTTCCTGAGCGAGAAAGCCGGCGTGGACCCGAAGCGCCTCACCGCGGTCGGCTACGGTGAATTCCATCCCATCGCGGACAACGCCACACCCGAGGGCCGCGCGAAGAACCGGCGCATCGAACTCATCGTGATGCCGGAGGATCTGCTGAAGGCGAAGGCCGCTGCGAAGACGGAGTAGCTCGCAGGACTTTCTACTCGCCAACCTGCGGCGCGCGGCTAGCCTGCCGCACGCTATGGTCCCGCTTCGATTGCCTTCGCTCGCGCTTGTCGCCGCCGTCGTTGCGTCCGCTTCGCAAGCCTTTGCGGCCACGCCGACAAACGCCGGCAACCGCCTCACGTATCTCGACAACGACGACCCGTTCTATCCGCATCGCGATTTCCCCAAGCTCATCACCCCGCAATGGGTCGGGGAGCCGGGCGTTGAGGCGGTCGTGATCCTCGCGATTGACGACATGCGGGACACGAAGCGTTACGAGACTTTCCTGCGGCCCATTCTAGAACGGCTCAAGAGAATGGACGGACGCGCGCCGGTCAGCATCATGGTGAACATCGTCACGACCAACGACGCGCCGCAACTTGAGGCGTGGCTCAAGGAAGGCCTCTCGCTCGACGTCCACACGCTCGCGCATCCATGCCCGCTGCTGCAAAGGGGCAGCTTCACCAATGCGGCGAACACCTATCACGGCGGCGTGGACCTGCTCGCGTCCGTCCCCGGCAACAAACCGGTGGCCTTCCGAATGCCGTGCTGCGACTCGATGAACTCGCCCAGCCCGCGCTTCTACGCGGAGATGTTCAACCGCGCCTCGCCGAACGGACATTTCCTCACGATTGATTCTTCCGTGATGTGCGTACCCACGACGAACGACACTTCGCTCCCGCGCGAACTGGTGCTCGACGCGCAGGGCCGCGAGCGTTTCCGAAAATACTTTCCGGCGCAGACAAACGCGGTGACGAGGAAATCCCTCGCGAACTTCGGCACGTGGATCGAGGACTATCCGTATCCCTACGTCATCAACAAGGTCTGCTGGGAGTTCCCCGCGATGGTGCCGAGCGACTGGGAGGCGTTCAACCTGCACGGCCCGACCAACCCCATCACGCTCGCGGACTGGAAGGCCGCGCTCGACGCCGTCGTGCGCAAGCAGGGCGTGTTCACGTGGATATTCCATCCGCACGGCTGGAGCAGCGCGGCGCAGATCGTGGAGTTCATTGACCATGCGGAGCGCACGCACGGCAAGAAGGTGAAGTTTCTGACGTTCCGCGAGGCGCAGGAGCGGCTGGACAAGAATCTGCTGAAGGGAAATCCACTGCGAGATGCCAGGGGTGGTGAGAACGGCGTGCGGCTGCTTGATGTGAACAATGACGGGCTGATGGACGTGGTGGTTGGAAATGAGGTGACCCGCTTCTGCCGCCTTTGGAATTCTGAGCAACGAACCTGGACTGAGATTGCGTTTCCGTTGATGATTGGGTCGAACCTCACGTCGCGTGACAATACAGGAGGCGAGAAGCACATTGCAGCCACCGAGGGACGCACGAGGTTTTCAGTCCTAGCCGACGACGGAAAGCCATCCGTCCTCGGGCTCAGCCTCGGAGGTCGTCAAGTTCGAGGACGCCTGTCATTTTGGGATTTCGATGGCAAGGAGTGGGTGGAGAGCGCTCATCGGACGAACGGCATTCCTGGTGATGTGAGGACGCAGATGGCTTTCCTGCCGACGCGTCCTAGCCCACCGGACACAAACTCCCTGACGATAGAGAAGCTGGCACAAGGATTCACTCCCGACACCGGCGTCCGCTTCCGCGACATGGACCACGACGGCATCTGCGAGTTGATCGTCGCCAACGAATCGCAGCAGGCGATCTTCCAATGGTCCGAGAAGGACAAGGCGTGGTGGAAGCTCGGCGCCGGATGGCCCAAGGGAGTCTCGTTCGTGGACCACGCGGGACGCGACAACGGCGTGCGCTTTGCCGATGCGAATGGCGACGGTTTCGAGGATTTGCTCGTCTCAAACGAGAAGGGTTTTTCACTTCATCTCTACATCGCCACCCCACGAGGCAATCTCGGCTGGGCCAAAGGCTGGACTTACAAACAGCGCGAGGGGAAACGCGAACCCCTCACCCGGCCGTTGGCCACTCTCTCCCCATCCGATGGGGAGAGGGCCGGAGTGAGAGGCACTTCGGTCGAATCAAGCGCCCGCGACATCCCATCGTTCGTCCGCGATAGCGAGCACCGCAACAACGGCGCATGGTTCCATCGCGGGCAACTTTTCGTGCAGAACGAGGACACCGCGCACCTGCCGGATGTCGTTCATCGCATGGCTTTCAGCGACTTGCTCACGGGCGACGAACCGCCGCCGTCGTCGCCCGCCGGATCGCTCGCTGCCATGCAGGTTCGTCCCGGTTTCAAGGTCGAACTCGTCGCGAGCGAACCGCTCGTGATGGACCCGGTCGCCTTCGAATGGGGCGCGGACGGACGGCTCTGGGTCGTCGAGATGCACGACTATCCGAGTGGCGTGCCGGACAGGACGCAGGTCGCCGCCAACGCGGCGGGTTCGCCAACATCGACCGCGGCGGCCGCCCGACCCACCATGCGACCCGCCGGCCGCGTCATCTTTCTCGAAGACACGGACGGCGACGGGCGCTACGACAAGCGCGCCGTTTTCCTGGACGGCTTGAACTTCCCGAATGGCGTCATGCCGTGGCGCAAGGGCGTGCTCGTGAGCGCTGCGCCGGACATTGTTTATGCGGAGGACACCGACGGCGACGGCCGAGCGGATGTGAAGCGAGTGTTGTTCACCGGCTTCCGCGAGGGCAACCAGCAACACCGCATCAACGGCTTCGAGTTTGGTCTCGACGGCTGGGTCTACGCGGCGAACGGCGACAGCGGAGGATTGATCCAGCGCGTCGGCGGCGTGTTGTCCGGCCCGGTGACGGGCAATTCACCTCCCATTGACATCCGCGGCCACGACCTCCGCTTCAAGCCGGACACGGGCGAAATCGAACTCGTCGCGGGACAAACGCAGTTCGGCCGGCGGCGCGACGACTGGGGGAACTGGTTTGGCAACAACAACCCGAACTGGCTCTGGCATTATCACGTCCCCATCCACTACCTGAAGCGCAACCCGCAACTCGTCGTGAAATCCACGCGCACGATGCTCGCGAACTACACGCCGCCGAACCAGGTCTTCACCGTCGGCTCGCGGCAGCAGCGCTTCAACTGGCCCGACCGCGTCAACGAAGTCACCAGCGCCAACAGCCCGTCCCCGTATCGCGACGACCTCTTCGGGCCGGAGTTCGCCACAAGCGTGTTCATCAGCGAGCCGGCGAACAACGTCGTCCACCGCGAAGTGCTCGAGCCGGACGGCGTGAGCTTCAAGAGCCAGCGCGCGCCCGACGAGCAGAAGCGCGAGTTCCTCGCGTCGTCCGACAACTGGTTCCGCCCGACAATGCTCAAGACCGGCCCCGACGGCGCGCTCTACATCGCGGACATGTATCGGCTCATCATCGAGCACCCGGAGTATTTCCCGGAGGAGCTGAAGAGCCGCCCCGACATGCGCGACGGCGACGACAAGGGGCGCATCTGGCGCGTGGTTCCCGAGGGGAAGCCGCTGCGAAAGGTTCCGAATCTCGCGAAGCTCAACACGACCGAACTCGTCGCGGCGATGGACTCGCCAAACGGCTGGCAACGGGACACCGTGCAGCGGTTGCTCGTCGACTCCGGATCCGCGACGACGGGGATGAGTGAAATCCGGCCGACACCGTTTCGCAGCCCGGATGCGCGCGTGCGACTGCAATGGCTTGCAACCCTCGAAGCGTGCGCCCGCGCCGAGTTGACCGACCTCGCGCTCTGCCTGAAGGATCCGAATCCCGGTGTCCGCGAGTTTGCGGTCGCCATCGCCGAGCGTCACATGCCTTCCATCCTCGCCCGTTACAATGTGGCGTCGAAGCAACTCGCACCGGCTGGAAACGGCGCGGAGGCGGCGAAGCGGAACTACGGCGAGGGGCAGGTCTTGGAGGCGCTGATACGGTTGCCACAGGATGAATCGCCGCGTGTCCGGACGCAGCTTGCCTATTCGCTCGGCGCCAGTGACGCGCCCGCGGCGGCGGCGATGCTCGCCCTGCTTGCGTTGAAAGACCCGGACTCCTCCCCGCTGCAAACGGCCGTGCTGTCTTCCGCCTCGAAGCATGCGGGCGAAATGCTCGCCCTCGTGTTTGAATATGGCGACCCCGTCAGGCCGGCGTCCGCGCTCATCGAGCAGTTGATGGGGCTGACGGTGTCGGGGAATGATCCGAATGCGCTGTTGAAGCCGCTCGCGAAAGTCGGGACGCCTGAAGCGCGCGGGTTCGCGCCGTGGCAATTCAGCGCGCTGGCGGGTCTGGTGGAGGCGCTCGAACGGCGCGGCTCGACGCTTGGGAAGCTGTCGGCCGGCGGCTCGGCAGAATTGCGAGGGCGAATCTCAAACCTCGACCGCCTGTTCATCCAGGCCCGCGCAGACGCCTCGCTCCAATCCGCCATCCGCAACCCGCAATCCGCAAGCGCCGCCACCCGCCTGCTCGCGCGCGGGCCCACCGAGCAGGACGCCGACATCGCCCGGCTCATCGCGCTGCTGCACCCGACCTCGCCACCCGAGGTCCAGCAGGCCGCGATGACCAGCCTCAAGAAGCTCGCGTCGCCGCTCGTCGCGGAGAGTTTGCTCGCGAAGTGGAACGAGTTGATGCCCGCGGTGCGCGGCGAGGCCTTGTCCGCGCTGTTGAGCCGCGCGGAGTGGACGCAGTCGTTGCTCGGCGCCATCGAGGCCGGCAAGCTCACGGCCAGCGCGCTCGGACTCGCGCAGCAGCAGGTGTTGCTCGCGCACACGCAGCCCGCGATCCGTGAGCGCGCGGCGAAGCTCTTCACGCGCGTGAACCCCGACCGCGCCAAAGTCATCGAACGCTTCAAGGGCGTGGAGGCGCTGACGGGCAACGCGCAACGCGGCGGTGCCGTGTTCGGTGGGCTGTGCGGCACGTGCCATCGCGTCGGCGGCGGCGGGCGCGGCGGAGTCGGGCCGGACCTCGGCACGGTCGCGGACAAGCCCGTGTCGCAATTGCTCACGGCCATTCTCGACCCGAGTCAGGCGGTGGACCCTGCCTACGTGTACTACATCGGCTACACGAAGGATTTTCGCGACGTCAGCGGCATCATCGTGGCCGAGACGCCGAACAGCATCACCCTCCGCAACGCGGGCGGCCAGGACGACACCGTGCTGCGCGCCGACCTCGTGGAGCTGAAGACCGGCGGCCTCTCGATGATGCCCGAAGGGTTGGAGGCGAATTTGAACCCGCAGGCAATGGCTGACCTGATTGCGTTCATCAAGAGCGGCGCGGGCGCGGCACCGAAGCGGCGATGAGTTGCCGGGTTCCTCCGAATCCTAATCGTCATCTTGATCCCATTCCTCAGTGCGGGGGCGAAGGCCCGGGGAGGGCGATGACGACGAGACGTTCGATGAGGGTGAATCCGCAATCCGACTTCTTGGAGGGAGCGACTCGAAAGGTCAAAGGCGACTTGGCTCGAAGGTCCGCCCAAAACCTTAGGTGAATAAGTGTGCAGCGAAAAAGCCCTTTCGGCCCAGCCTGCTCACCCAAGAGCTTACGTCCTGGTCGGACGACTAGGCATTTGGGGTGATGGGGACTGATCGAAGCACTCCTTGTTTCGGCACTTCAACAAACCGTGGGAAAGCAACCTACTTCGCGATGAGGACCATCCTGTTTTGCGTATCGATCACGTAACGGTAGCCGGGCGGAAGCTTGGGTATGCCGTTGGGAGTGATCGAAGCAAGTTCGTTGACGCTGGCTGGAAATCGCTTCTTCTGCGCGTAGTAGATGTTGAGCGCCTTTGACAAGTCGGCCAATTCAGTGCTGCGCGAAAGTTCCTCAACTGATTGGACCGGTGCCCCTTGGGATGGTGCCTGCGCAGCACTCGGCTGAGCATCGTGCGGTGGAGGAGGGGGCGGCTTGGGCGTCACAAGCGGTGTTGCCGGTTGAGGTGGTGCAACCGGCGGGGAAACCGTCGATGTCTCCGGACGTTTGCTACAAGCGCCCAAGACGAGCGTCGCCGCCAACGTCCCGATGCAGACGAACTGTTTCATTTTGATCCCCATCACCCTGCTAGGAATTGTGACAGTCAACCGCACGCCGCCGATACCATCATCGACCGACTAATCTGCAGACGACGCGTGATCGCGTAGCCACAAGTAGTCCGGATTGCGCCCTGCGACTACAATAGGCGCCGACGCCTGATATTTGACAGGCATGATTGCCGGGCCAGTCCATTTGCGAAACTCCGAGTGGCCGTCAGCAAACGAGAATGCGCTGTTCAAGTTGTGGTAAGGAGCCGGGAAGTCGATAATCTGAGAATTTGCGACACCACCGATATCCTGGTCTCGGATACACTGGACTGCGAATCCACCGTCATTGATGCCGTCCGGGTGCTCATCCAAGAAGACAAACAAGTCCGAGGGGGTGGGTTTGGTCATGTCCTCCACCCGCCGGTAAACTTTGAACGGAGTCTGCGGGTTTGGGTAGGCATTGTTGACCCAACTGCGGTTGTTCACGTTCCAGCCTACGGTTTGGAGCATCGACACGCTCCGATTCCGCGGGCCGACCGTCGTTTGAGACTTGTCGCTGGGGCACTTGAAGACACCGGGCTGAAACCCCACGTAGGAGCCTAACATCCCGTTCGTCGGCGTCGCATTGCCAATCAACGGACTTGGATAATTGTTAACCAACACGTCGCGGCCAATGAGGCACAGTTTGTCGGTGTTGATGGCGTTCCCCGCAGTAAAGTTCAAATTGCCGCGAACCCAGCTTCGTGCAGGCGAATCCATATTATCGACGCACCGACCGTCGAAATCTTCCGTGTAAAGATGCCAACCAAGCTGCAACTGCTTCAAATTCGCCTGGCATCTGGCGCCCGCCGACTTTGCTTTCGCCTTGGACAACGCCGGCAAAAGCATGCCCGCCAGTATCGCGATGATCGCGATGACGACCAGGAGTTCGATCAGTGTGAAGCCGTTGCGTGCGTTTCGACACGGTTCCCCCAGAGGGCTGCGCCGGTGTGTTGTTCTCATTTGCGTCGGAAATTTTGCTGCCGATGAGCAGCTTGGGTTGGCATCTCTTATAAACTCCGCGCCGACGAAGTCAACCACGCAGTTTGCTCCTCACGGCCATCGGGCGACTCTCCGCTTGGGAGCCCGCCTCGTCGCGCAGCATCCTCGCCGCTTCGACTTCGTTGCAGAGCTTCTGATACGCCTCGTCCATGCTCACCACGGCGCCGGAGCCGGGCGCGAAGCCGCAATCCGGATTCAGCGTGATGCGGTCGGCGGGCAGGAACTTCAGCGCCTCGCGCACGCGCGACGCGATGGTCTCGGCCGAATCCACCACGCCGGGCGTCACGCCGACGCAGCCCAAGCCGATCTCGAAATCGTCGCGGAGCTGGCGGAACACGGCCTTGTCGCCGGCGGCGGGCGACGTGAACTCCATGGTGAGGTGGTGGACCTTCAGCCGGTTCAAGTGCGTGAGGATCGGGCCGTAGCCGCCCTCGTGCGCGACTTCGCCACGGGCTCGGCCGCCCGCCCGGCGGCAGAGGTGCACGGCGAGCTTGATGCCCTTCACGCCGTCCACGACCGCATTGATCATGTCCACGGCAAAGCCCGCGGCGGCGTCCGGGTCGGGGTATTTCGCGCGCACCGCGGGATCCACGAAGAGGCAGAGGTGCGGGTCGTCAATTTGCGCGATGTCAGCGCCGGCGTCGCGGATGAGCTCGAGTTCCCGGCGCAGCACGGGCACGCAGTCGCGCACGAAGTCGTTGCGGTTCGGATATGCGCGAGCGGATTGGTCCGGCGACCACATGCGCTCGCCGAGCAGCGCGGGCGAAGGGAGCGTGGATTTCACGAGCCGCCTGGTGAGTGTCTTGAGAAAGGTGACTTCGCGCGCGATGAAGCCGGGCGTCTTCGGCGCGAGCTTGTCGGTGACGAGCGTGAAGGGCCGGCCGTCGGGCAACGTGCCCAGCTCGAAGCCGCGCGCAAGCTCGGCGATGACGCCGATGTAGGACTTGCGCCACCACTCGCCGTCGGTGAGGACGTCGAGCCCGGCGTGCTCCTGCATCGCCACGGCGTAACGGACGGCGGCCTGCATGCGGCGCTCGTAATCGTCGGGCGCGAGCGGCGGGCGGCCGTGGATGAGGTCGAGGACGAATGGCGGGCGCGGCAGCGAGCCGACGACGGAGGTTGGGAAGAGAATGCTCATCGCCGAAATCTTGGTTGCTCAATCCGTGTCCCCGCGCCAGTGCAGGCGCGCGAGCTCGAAGTCCTCCTGCGTGTCCACTTCCATGTAGCTGCCGGGCGTGTCGGCGTGGGCGAACGTCGCGCCCCCCTCGATCATTTCCTGGAAGAGATGAATGAGGTAGGCCTTCTCGAACACGGCGGCTTCACGGAACGGTTTGCCGGCGTGCTTCGAGCGCGCGAGGTGAAAGGCGTCGCGCAACTGCGCGGCGCCGGCCGGCGTGAACTTCGCGATGCCCGTGTATTCGCCGTGCGCCTCGTGCGGGGCGATGCCGCGGTGCACGCGCGTGACGTGACCATTGTGCGCGGTGACCTTCTCGGCGTCGTCGGGCGGATGTTGCGTGCGGTGCTGGTAGCGTTCGAGCCAGCGCGTGTCCACGCTGAGCGCGATGTCGGCGCGCAAGTCGAGCACGCGGCGGACGACGTCGGCCGTGAACAGGATGTCCGAGTAGCAGCAGATGAAGCCCTCGCCCATCAAGTCCTCCGCGTGCATGAGCGAGGCGAGGATGTTGTTGTGTTCCCATCCCGCATTGTGGCGGAACGTGAACTTCGGGTAGTCGCGTCGGACCTTTTCGATCTGATAACCGCCGATGAAGCAGATGTCCGTCACGCCCGCGCCCGCGAACGCGCGCAGCGCCCAGTCAAGCAACCGGCGGCCGTGGACCTCGGCGTAACACTTGGGCGTGTCCGTCGTCATTGGCATGAGCCGGCGTCCGCGACCCGCTGCAATCAGGATGGCCCGCATGGTGACGGTGCGATGGAACACGGAGGACGGCGCCATGGGAAGTGGATTTCACGGCGCGGACGACGCGGCCTCCGGCTTCCTCCCGGCGTTCCACAGGAATGCGATCACTGCCGCGCCGGCGAACGCGCAGCACGCCCAGAACCACACGGCGAACTTCCATCCATGGTCCTGCGCGAGGTGGCCGGTGAACTTGTCGCCCGCGGCCGCGCCCATGTAGCCCATGAAATTCACAAAGCCCGCCGCCGCCGCCGCCGTGCCGCGCCGCGCGAGGTCCACGGGCAGCGTGCCGACGAGCAGGACTTGCGGGCCGAAAATGCAAAAGCCGATGAGGAAGAGGATCGTCACCGAGGAGCCCATGCCCCAGTGAATGACGGTGTTATAGGCCACCGAGAGCAGGCCGAGCAGCACGAGCAGCACACAAATGACCGGCGCGCGACGACCGCCAAACCACCGGTCCGTCGCCCAGCCGGATAGATATGCGCCCGCGATGCCACCGAACGGGAGCACCGCATACTTGAACGCCGCGCCGCTCACGGTCGCGCCCTGCACCTCCTTCAAGTGCGTGACGCCCCAATCGGTGAAACCGTAGCGGCATGCGTCGAGCAGGCAGAGCGCGAGCGCGACGAGCCAGAGGGCGGGGTTCGAGAGCGTCGTCCCGATGTTGTGCCAGATGGAAGTCGCGGCCGGTTTGGATAAAACATCCGACGCCCGATCCGCTGCTGTCGCGCCCGCCGCCCCGGGCGATTCTACCAGCGTGAACCACATGTGCAGCGCGCTCGCCAGGAGAATCCCGGCCGGCACGTAGAGCGCGCCGCGCCAGCCGAACTTCTCCGCGGCCCAGCCTGCGACGACAAACGTCAGCGCCCCGCAAAGCTGATAGCCCGTCCCGATGATGCCGATGGCGCGGCCACGGTGATGCAGCTCGAACCAGTTCGCGGCGACGCGCATCGTCGGCGGCCAGCCGAGCGCCTGCACGTAACCATTGCACGCCCACACAAAGATGAGAAACCACAGCGCCGCACCGAACCCGAACGCAACGTTCAGCGCGGCCGACAGGAGCATGCCAAGCGCAAGCAGCCGCCGTGGCGGAAACCGCTCGGCAAGCTGGCCGTTGAGGAACTGTCCCGCACCATAGGCGAGCTTGAGCGCCATGAGCACGTCGCCAAGTTGCGACTTGTCGAGCCCGAGCTCCGTCTGAATGCCCGGCAGCGCGACGCCGAGGTTGTTCCGGCAGAAGTAAAACGAGCCGTAGGTCAGCCACAAAATCCAGAGCACGTAGTTCCCGCCGGGGGGGAAACAAGAGGTGGATTTGGCGGCGTCCGAGGGATTCAACGGCCCGGAGCAAACCGGATTGCGCCCTGCGCGTCAACGCCAGCGGGGGGAAGCCAGAAGTCGGTCCGCAAGAACTTCGATAAATTCTGGTGGAGGCGGCGGGAGTTGAACCCGCGTCCTTGGAGGAATTGCCAGCCGCGACTACATGCTTAGTCCGGGTTGGTTGTCGGCTTTGGGATCACGACCGGACTCGAATCCCAGAGCGTAGTCCGCATGAAAGTGTTTCGGTCGCTGTCGCGCAGTCTCCGCCATCGACCTATCCTGCTATGGCGTTCATCCGGTTAAGCAGGCGTCCACCGGTGAACGTCGCGGGGCTTAAGCCGCGAGGGCCAACTCGTCGTTAGCTTTTGATGTTTGATGCGGTGATTTACGAGGCCAACGCATCGTCCTCGGCATGCCGCCTCTGGCGCATCTTCCAAGTCGAAACCAGTGCGCCCCCGGTCAGCGGCGTGACTATCGGCCTCGGGCCTCCCGGCGTCAAGGCTCGCGCTTGACCGGTCGGTTGATGACGTGCGCGGGTGGGTGACCGGCTGTGGGCTACGTCTTGATGCTCTCCTCGGGGATGCGCATCCCGTAGAAGGACCGGTAAACAAAGACAAGCGCGACAAGAGCAAACACGCCGCCGATGGCATACTTGACTGTCTGATTGGTCATGGCGACGGCGATCTCGACGGCGAGCAGGCCGAAGAGCGTCGTGAACTTGATCACGGGGTTGAGGGACACACTGCTGGTGTCCTTGAAGGGATCGCCGACGGTGTCGCCGACGACGGTGGCGGCGTGGAGGGGCGTGTTCTTCTGGCGGAGGTCCACCTCGACGATTTTCTTCGCGTTGTCCCATGCGCCGCCGCCGTTCGCCATGAAGATGGCCTGGAACAGCCCGAAGAATGCGAGGCCCATGAGGTAGCCAATGAAGAAGTAGGGGTTGAAGAAGGGCAGCGCGAGCGAGAAGCAGAAGATGACGACGAAGATGTTCACCATGCCTTTCTGCGCGTAGACGGTGCAAATCTTCACGACTTCCTTGGAATCCGCGATGGAGGCCTTCGACGCGTCGAGCTTGATGTTTTCCTTGATAAACACGACGGCGCGGTAGGCGCCGGTGACGACGGCTTGGGTGCTCGCGCCGGTGAACCAGTAAATCACCGCGCCGCCCATGACCAGGCCCATCACGACTTCGGGTTGCACGAGCGAGAGTTTCTCAATCACCGCGCTGTATTCGGGGATGCTCTTGAGGAGCATGATGATGCCGAAAATCATCGTGGTCGCGCCGACAACGGCGGTGCCGATGAGCACGGGCTTGGCAGTGGCCTTGAAGGTGTTGCCAGCGCCGTCACCCTTCTCGAGTTCGTGCTTGGCGTGTTCGAAGTCGGCATCAAAACCGAAGTCCTTCTTGATCTCCTCTTTCACGTTCGGGACCGACTCAATCTGGCTCAGTTCGTAAACCGACTGCGCGTTGTCGGTGACCGGGCCAAAGCTGTCCACGGCGATGGTCACCGGGCCCATGCCGAGAAACCCGAAGGCCACGAGTCCAAATGCAAAGATGGGTGCGGCGAACGCAACATCCGGCATGAGCTGGAGCACGGGAGAACCGGTGTAAGTCGCGGCCACGTAGCTGATGAGCATAAGCACCATGATCACGAGGCCCATCCAGAAGCCGGAGAAGTTGCCCGCGACCAAACCGGAAAGGACATTGAGCGAGGCGCCGCCGTGACGCGACGCGGTGACGACTTCCTTCACATGCCGCGAGTGGGTGCTGGTGAAGACTTTCGTGAATTCCGGGATGATCGCGCCGGCGAGCGTGCCGCACGAGATGATGATCGAGAGCACCCACCACAGGTCGGGCATGCCTTTGAAGCTGCCGAGCAGCAGGTAACTCGCGCCGAACGTGACCACGACCGACGAGATGGACGTCAGCCACACAAGATTGGTGAGGGGCGCTTCCCAGTCGAAGTCCTTGTTCGCGCCGAAGAGCGACTTGGAGGCGACGTCATTGATGAAGTAAGAGCCGAGGGAAGTGAGGATCATCAACATGCGCATCACGAACAGCCACACGATGAGCTGCCCGCAGGCTGCTTGCTGCGCGGGTTGCGCCAGCGCCAGCGCAAGAAACGCGATCAACGCCACACCCGTCACGCCATACGTCTCGAATCCGTCCGCCGTCGGCCCGACGGAATCGCCGGCGTTGTCGCCCGTGCAGTCCGCGATGACGCCGGGGTTCTTGGGATCGTCCTCGGGCAGCTGGAACACGATCTTCATCAAGTCCGCGCCGATGTCGGCGATCTTGGTGAAGATGCCGCCGCAAATGCGGAGCGCGCTCGCGCCGAGCGACTCGCCGATGGCGAAGCCGATGAAGCACGGTCCCGCAAGGTGCGAGGGCAGATACGCGAGAATGAGGATCATGAAGAACAGCTCGACGCTGACGAGCAGCAGGCCGACGCTCATGCCGGATTGCAGCGAGATGCCAAGCGTGTGAAGCGGGTTGCCCTGAAGCGAGGCGAAGGCCGCGCGGGAATTTGCGCGCGTGTTGATGCGGATGCCGAACCACGCCACGCCGTAACTCCCGAGGATGCCGAGGATGGAAGCCAGCAGGATGACGACGACGTTTCCGGCCGAGTTGTGCGAAAGGAAGCCGAAGTAGTAGATCATGCACGCCGCGATGAGCACCCACAGCACCGCGAGGAATTTCCCCTGCTGCGTGAGGTAGGTCTTGCAGGTTTCCCAGATGATGTCTGAAACGGCCGCCATGGACCGGTGCACGGGGAGCGCCTTCGTCTGCAAATACTGCATCACTCCGAAGGCCGTGCCGACGAGGCAGATCAGCAGGCCGATGTTCAGCAGCATCATGCCGGTCACCGTGCTGCCGAAGAGCGTGAACTCAATCGTCGAAAGGTCAGGCAGCTTGATGTCCGCCTCGCCCGCGAACGCCGGACTGGCGGCGAGGACTGACAAGAGGACAAGTGCGAGGAGACCGGAAGTCCGGTCAAGCCGGAAGCGCTTTGCGTTGGCCATGAGTGGAGACAATGAGTTTGTTGGGTGATTCTTCGGCGCGATGCCGCGTTGCAAGTAAGCGAAAGACACCGACCGGTCAAGCGGTTTCATCCCCGGTGCGCCTCGTGATCTGAGACGCTAATCTTCAACGTAATCACCCGTCATGCGATCGCGTGCGCGGCGCCCCGACTCGAGCCTCGGATCGTATTCGTCCCGGTAGTTCGGGGCGCCCGAACTCGTCGCGCGCGTGCGCAAGGTTCTCGTCCAGGCGGGCGCCTTGGATCCGTCGTAATTTCCAGAGCAGGCGGCCTCCAATTCCTCACGGTCGGAGCTTTCCGTTTGACCCCTTCTTCGCCGTGCCCGTAGCCTCGCCGCGCTCATGCTCGCGGAAGCCATCCATCCGAACCCATGGATGATCCTGCCATTCGTCGCCTTGCTCGCGACGATCGCGCTGGCGCCGCTGCTCTTCGCCGGTTGGTGGACGCGCCATTATCCGAAGGTCGCCTACGCGCTCGGCGCGGTGACGCTCGGCTACTACCTCTTCGGCCTCCAAGCCTACGCGCGTGTGCTGCACACGGGCATCGAATATGTCAGCTTCATCTGCCTCATCGGCTCGCTGTTTGTCGTCAGCGGCGGCATCCACATCACCGTGAAGGGCGAGGCCACGCCCGTGGACAACGTGCTCTTCCTGCTCTTCGGCGCGCTCATCTCCAACGTCCTCGGCACGACCGGCGCCTCGATGCTGCTCATCCGGCCGTGGCTGCGGATGAACAAGTATCGCGTCACCGCGCACCACGTCGTGTTCTTCATTTTCATCGTGTCGAATGTCGGCGGCTGCCTCACACCCATCGGCGACCCGCCGCTGTTCCTCGGCTACTTGAAGGGCGTGCCGTTCTGGTGGGTGGCCGAACACTGCTGGCCGATGTGGGCGACGGGACTCGGCATCCTGCTCGTGATGTTCTACATGGTGGACCGTCGCAACTACCTCCGCGCGCCAAAGGCCGTGCGCGAGCAACTCGCCGAGCCTGCGGACACGTGGCGCTTCGAGGGCGGCGTGAACGTGTTCTTCCTCGCGGTGATCCTCGGCGCGGTGTTCATCAACCACCCGCCATTCCTGCGCGAAGGGCTGATGGTCGCGGCGGCGGCTGGCTCGTGGTTCGCGACCAGGAAGCACATTCACGAGGCGAACCACTTCAACTTTCACCCGATTCAGGAAGTCGCGATCCTGTTCGTCGGCATCTTCGCAACGATGATGCCCGCACTGGACTGGCTCGGCGCGAACGCGAAGTCCTTCGGCGCACCGACCGCGTCGCTTTTCTATTGGGGCAGCGGCACGCTCAGCAGCATGCTGGACAACGCGCCGACGTATCTGAGCTTCCTCAGCGCGGCGGCGGGGCCGGCGCTGGAGGACAAGGCGGCGTTCGCGCGCCTCATGGCGGAGCCCGGGTTCAACAGCCTGCTCGTCGCCATCAGCGTCGCCGCGGTGTTCTTCGGAGCGAACACTTACATCGGCAACGGCCCGAACTTCATGGTCAAAGCCATCGCCGATCAGCAAAAGGTCCACACGCCGACCTTCCTTGGCTACGTGTTCAGGTTCACGCTGCCGTTCATGCTGCCGATGCTCATTGTCGTGTGGCTGCTGTTCTTCCGGGGGTGAACGCGGCCGGGTGGTCTTCACCGGCAGTTCGAGGTTCACAGTTCGAGGTCCGAGGTGCAAAGTTGCCGCCGTCCGCATGCGCGCGCTCTACAATCTGCTCTTCATCGCCTTCTTCGTGCTCAGCGCGCCGTATTACTTCTGGAAGATGCGGCGGCGCGGCAACTGGCGGCGCAACTTCGGGCAGCGCTTCGGCCGCTACGAGGGGCGCGTCAAGCAGGCGCTTACCAACAGCCACACGCTCTGGCTCCACGCCGTCAGCGTCGGCGAGGTCAACCTCTGCACGCAGCTCATCGCCGCGCTCGAGCCGCGCCTGCCGCTGCACAAGTTCGTCGTCACCACCACCACCACCACCGGCATGGGCGAACTGGAAAGGAAACTCCCGCCGCACATCCTGAGGCTTTACTACCCCGTGGACCTCCGCGGGCCCGTGAAGCGCGCGCTCGGCCTCATCAACCCGCGCGCCGTCGTGCTCGTCGAGGCGGAGATCTGGCCCAACTTCCTCTGGCGCGTGCGCGACCGCGGAGTGCCGCTCTTCCTCGTGAACGCCCGGCTCTCGCCCCGCTCGTTCCCGCGTTACAAACGGTTCGGATTCCTGTTCCGGAACATCTTCGCCTCGTTCACCGGCGTCGGCGCGCAGAACGAATCCGACGCGGCCCGGCTGCGCGAACTCGGCTGCCGGCCGGAGGCCATCCGCGTCGTGGGCAACCTCAAGTTCGACGCGGCGAGGCCCGACACGCGACGCCACCTTGACGTGCCCGCGCTGCTGACCCAGCTCGGTGCGCGCGCGGGCGCGAGCCTGCTCGTGGCCGGCAGCACGCACGCAGGCGAGGAGGCGCTGCTCGCGGAGATGCTGCCGAGGTTGCGACGCGAATGCCCCGACCTGTTTCTCGTGCTCGTGCCGCGCCACATGGAGCGCGGCCAATCCGTCGGCGAGGAACTCACGTCGCGCGGCGTGAAGTTCGCGTTCCGCACGGATCTCACGGCCGGGCGCCAGTTCGCGCCCGGTTCGCTCGAATGTCTGCTCGTGAACACGACCGGCGAGCTCAAGTATTTCTACGAGCACGCCACGGTCATTTTCGTCGGCAAGAGCCTGACGGCCGAGGGCGGGCAGAACCCCATCGAGCCGGGCGCGCTCGGCAAGGCGATGCTGTTCGGCCCGCACATGGAGAACTTTCCCGGCATTGCAGACGCCTTTGTGAAAGCCGGCGGTGCCGTGCAAGTGCCCGATGCCCCCGCGTTGGAAACGGAAATCGCCGCGCTGCTCCGCGACGAACCGCGCCGCCTCGCGCTGGGAATGAGCGCGCTGAACGTCGTGCGCGAAAACCAGGGCGCCGTCGATCGCACCGTGGAGATGATCGTGGAGCATATCGCGCCACCGGCGCACAGGGGGCCGCGACCGTAAGCACTTCATCCATTTGACTCCATGCGCCTTGCTTCCGTTCTCACCCCGCTGAGCGACTACCACTTGACGCTTGCGGCGCAGTGCGGCGTGGAGGACATCACCATCCGTTACCCCGGACCCGCAGAGGCAGACCTGCTCGCCGTCAAACAGCGGATCGAATCCCACGGACTCCGGCTGGCCATTGTTGAAGGCTTTCTTCCCATCGAGCGGCTGAAGGTCGGACGCGACGACGGCACCGGGTTGGCCGCGATGAAGGCGCTCATCCGCCAGATGGGCCGGCTCGGTGTGCCGATCCTCTGCACCAACTTCATGGCGGGCACAGACTGGGTCCGCACCCGGCTGGATGTCCCCGCGCGCGGTGGGGCGCGTGTGACGGAGTTCAACCTCGCAGCAGCGGAGCGCGCCGTGTCGTTGAGTGCGACGGCGTCCGTCATCGACTCCGAGCGGGTGTCGGCGGAATCCCTGTGGAAGAACCTCGAGCGGTTTCTTGTCGAAGTGATTCCGGTGGCCGAGGAATGCGGGGTGATGCTCGCGATGCATCCGGATGATCCGCCACTGCCGGAGTTCCGCGGGAAGGCGCGGATCCTGAATTGCGTCGAGAGTTTTGAACGTCTTGTCCGCCTGGTGCCCAGCCGGAACAACGGGATTTGTTTTTGCCAGGGCACGTTTGCCGCGATGGGTGTGGATATTCCCGCCACGATCCGCCGGCTTGGGCCGCACATTCGCTACGTGCACTTCCGCGACGTGCGGGGCCGAGGGCCGGCGCAGTTTGTCGAGACCTTCCACGATGACGGGCCGACGGACATGGTCGCCGCGATGGCTGCGTATCGGGAGACGGGTTTCACCGGCCCCATGCGGCCCGATCATGTGCCGCAACTCATCGGTGAGGAGGACGGCGAACCCGGTTACACCATGCTCGGACGACTGTTCGCCTACGGTTACATGCGGGGATTGATCCAGGCGACGGAGAAGCGCGCCGGTGTTTCCGGCTCTGCCTGACTGCGCCATGAGTCCGTCCACGCCCTCCAACGTGCGCCACCGCATCATTGCGGTGAGCATGATGATGGCGTTCATCCTCTACCTTGACCGCATCTGCCTCGCGGAGATTGTGAAGTCGGCGTCCTTCAAGGGCGATGTGATGCTGACGAAGGAGGAAATCGGCCGCGTGATGGGGGCGTTCTTTCTTTCCTACGCGCTGTTTCAAGTGCCGGCGGGCTGGGCGAGCGACCGCTTCGGCGCGCGCAAAATGCTCACCGCCTACATCGTGCTGTGGTCGGTGTTCACGGGCTTCACCGGGTTGGTGTCGAGCTTCACGGGATTGATGGCGATGCGCCTGCTGTGCGGCGCGGCGCAGGCGGGCGCGTATCCCGCAAGCGGCGCGGTGATCCGGCGGTGGATTCCCCTCACGTCGCGCGCCAAGTCGAGTTCACTGGTCGCGCTGGGTGGGAGGATGGGCGGCACGCTGGCGCCATTCCTCACGGCGTGGATGGTCGTGGCGCTCGGACACTGGCGGCGGCCGTTGTGGGTGGACGCCGCCATCGGGTTGGTCATCGCCGCGATTTACTGGCGGATCGTCCGCGACCGGCCGGAGGAACATCCCGGTTGCAACCCGGCCGAGCGCGCGCTCATCGGCCAGCCTCCCGTCGAGAAGCCCGTGCCACCGCGCGAACTGTTCTCGATGCTCTGGGCGTTCTGCCGCAGCCGGAGCCTGTGGTTGAACGCAGCAGGTCAGTGGCTCGTAAACGTCGGATGGGTGTTCCTCGTGACGTGGCTGCCGATCTACCTGAAGGAACACAAGGGCGTTGAGGACGTGGACGGAGGCCGGATGGTGACCATCGCGCTGGCGTTCGGAATGGCCGGGCAACTCATCGGCGGCTGGCTCGCGGACTTGAGTGTGCGCACCTTCGGCCTGCGGTGGGGACGCGTGCTGCCGATGTCCGCCTCGGGGCTGCTCGCCGGCTCGGCCTATCTCGTGTGCCTCCGGATGGATTCCGCGTGGGGCGTGGTCGCGTGCTGCGCCGTCGTGTCGTTCGCGGTGGACATGGGAAATCCCGCGATCTGGGCGTTCATGCAGGATGTGGGCGGACGCGCGACAGCCGCGGCGTTCGGCTGGGGCAACATGTGGGGCAACCTCGGCGCATCCGCGATGTCGATGCTCGTGCCGGAGTTGATGAAGCTCGGCCAAAGCGGCGAGGCCGGACAGCGCATCGTCTTCATGGTCTGCGCGGGGGCACTCTTCACTTACAGTGTGCTCGCGCTCGGGCTCGACGCCACCAAACCCGTGCTCGGCGCCCCGAAACCGTGATCCCGGCGCGCGCCGCGATGTCCGACTTCACCGGAGGGCGGGCTCTTGCGCGAACACTACTTCGCGTTCTCCTTCACGAACTTGATGGCACCCGCGACGAACTCGGTCGGCTCCTTTGCGAAGGTCGCGTTGTCCGTCTCGATCGCCATCACGCCTGGCCACTTCGCCTTCTTCAACTCGGCCAGCAACCCCGCGTAGTTCGCCTCGCCCGTGCCCACCATCACGTCCAGGATGACCTTCTTGCCGTCGGCGGTCTTCTCCGACTTCTTGTCCTTGAGGTGGATGTCGTAAACGCGTCCCCCGTATTCGCGGAACGCCTTCGCGGCGTCGAAGCCCGCGCCCGTGATGTGGCCGACGTCCATGCACACACCGATCCGCTTGTCCCGGTTCTTGAGCACGGACCACACTTTCTCCGGCGAGCCGTAGACGGACTCGAGCCCGTGGTTATGGATGGCCAGCTTGATGTCGTATTCCTTCACCAACTCCTCCAGGCCGTCCCACAGCGCCGCGTCGTTCTTCGGTTCGACGATGATGACCTTGATGCCCATGAGCTTGGCGAACTCAAACAGCTTCCGGTTCTCCTCCTTGTTCGCCGACGTGCCCGCCACGCCGAACGTGTAACACGTGAGCCCCTTCGCATCGAGCACGGCCTTCTTGCGGAGCGTCTCCTCGCGCGGCGCCGCCGGGCTCATGTGATTGCCGATCATCTGGATTTGCTTGAGGTTGTGCTTCACGGCGAACTCGACGACCTGGTCGAAATTCATGTTGCGGCACGTCCACGTCTGCAAGCCGACCGTCGGTTGGTAATCCGCGGCGGGGGCGGGGGCGGCAATGGCGAACGCGGCGATGAGCGCCAGCAATCCGGCGGCGATTCGTCGAAGTTTCATGATGCGGTCGAGGGCTGGCGGGATTGAACGCCAAACCCCTGGCAGGCAAAAGCGAAAAATCACCCGGGCCAATGCGCACAGAGACTTGCGGGGCGCGTGAGCGAGTGCGTGACGGGCGAAAGCGCGGCCCGGGGGAATTTCCTTTTGACTTCCGGAGTGCGCTCACTAGATTGGCCGCGCTTTTTGGATTTGGGGTCGTAGCTCAGTTGGTAGAGCACCACAATGGCATTGTGGGGGTCAGGAGTTCGAGCCTCCTCGGCTCCACCAAATCAGGGCGCAAGGCAGCCGCAAGCTCCCTGGTCGCCCGGGCAGTTTTTCGGAGGAATTGCTTTACACCACCCAGGCACCTCCCTATTCTGGCGCCCCTTATCGAACTGCCGACCTGTATGAACACCACGACGATCAAGAACAAACTGATTGCAGATTTCCGCGTTCACGAGCAAGACACCGGGTCGGCCGACGTTCAAATCGCCCTGCTCACCGAGCGCATCAACCACCTGACCCAGCACCTGCAAGGAAACGTCAAGGACCACAGCTCCCGCCGCGGCCTGCTCAAGATGGTCGGCCAGCGCCGCCGCCTGCTGGACTATTTGCACGACACCGACTCGAGCCGCTACACGGCCATCACCAAGAAGCTCAAGTTGCGCCGCTAACCCATTTTGCCGCGGCAGCCCGCCCCGATGGCGTTCCCCTGCTGCGGCATCGGATTTCCCCGGAATCGAGCGACCCGGGACCAATCCCTCAACCCAAAACAACAGTCGCCCACCAAACGCGCCCACCGGCCGGAGTCATTTCACTCAGCACCCGCATTGGTCAGGTGCTCACTGAAGTCACTCAAGGCCGGGGGGCGCATCCAAACCACAATGCCAGAGAAAGTCAGCGTCCAAGTCGGACAAGCCCAAATCCACATCGAAACCGGCAAACTCGCCAAGCAGGCCGACGGCGCCGTTACAGTTCAACTCGGCGACACGATCGTCATCGTCGCCGCCGTCGCCGCCACCAAAGCCAAGCCAGGGCAGGATTTCTTCCCGCTCACGGTGGACTATCGCGAGAAGGCCGCCGCCGTCGGCAAGTTCCCCGGCGGCTACTTCAAACGCGAAGGCCGCCCCACTGAAAAGGAAATCCTCACCTGCCGCCTCACCGACCGCCCCATCCGTCCGCTCTTCCCGAAGGGCTGGTATAATGAAGTCCAGGTCCAAACCGTGCTGCTGTCAGCAGACGGCGAGAACGACCCGGACATCCTCTCCATCGTCGGCGCAAGCGCCGCGCTGTCAGTCAGCGACATCCCGTGGGCCGGACCGCTCGGAGCCGTGCGCGTCGGCCGCGTCAACGGCCAATTCATCGCCAACCCCACCCACTCCCAGCAGGCCGAGAGCGACCTCGACCTCGTCTACGTCGGCAACGCCACGGATGTGGTCATGTATGAAGGCTCCGCGAAGGAAATCCCGGAGGCCGACTTCATGGCCTCGCTCAAGTTCGCGCACGATTGCTGCCAGCCGCTCATCGCCGCGCAGCAGGAACTCGCCGCCAAGGCCGGCAAGAAGAAGCGCGACATCACCGTCACCATCGTCCCCGAGGAAATCCTCCAGGAAGCCAAGGGGCTCGCGGGCGACCGCATGGTTCCCGCGCTCCTCACCCCCGGCAAACTCAACCGCGAAGCCGCCTGCAAGGCCATCTCCAACGAAGTCGGCGCCAAGCTCAAGGAAAAGCACGGCGAGGAAGTCATCAACGACTTCGTCGTGAGCAACGCCTTCTACTACATCCAAAAGGAAGCCGTCCGGAAGCTCATCCTCGACGACGCCAAGCGCCTCGACGGACGCAACAGCGAGCAGATTCGCCCCATCTCCGGCGAAGTCGGCCTGCTCCCGCGCGCCCACGGCTCGGCCATGTTTTGCCGCGGCGAAACACAGGCGATTACGCTCGTCACCCTCGGCACGACCGAGGATTCCCAGGAATTCGACGCGTGGACCGGTGGCACCACCAAGAAGCAGTTCATCCTCCACTACAACTTCCCGAACTTCTCCGTCGGCGAGACCGGCCGCATCAGCGGTCCCGGCCGCCGCGAGATCGGGCACGGCGCGCTCGCCGAACGCAGCGTCGAGCCGGTCGTTCCGTTCGCGAACTTCCCCTACGCGGTCCGCGTCACCAGCGAAATCATGGAGTCCAACGGCTCCACCTCCATGGCCTCCGTCTGCGGCGCGACGCTCGCGCTCATGGACGCCGGCGTCCCCATCACCCGGCCCGTCGCCGGCATCAGCGTCGGCATCTGCACCGAGCACGATGATTCCGACAAGATCGCCCGCTACCGACTGCTCACCGACATCATCGGCTGGGAAGACGCCTTCTGCGACATGGACTGCAAGATCGCCGGCACCGACAAAGGCATCACCGGCTTCCAACTCGACCTCAAACTCCGCGGCCTGCCCATGGACATCATGGCCGAAGCCGTCGAAAAGGCCCGCATCGCCCGCCTCTCAATCCTCGCCGACATGGCGAAGATCATCGCCGCCCCGCGCACCGAACTCAGCCAATACGCCCCGCGCATCGTCACCCTCAAGATCAACCCCGAAAAAATCGGCGCCCTCATCGGGCCCGGCGGCAAGAACATCAAGCGCCTCGTCGAGGAATCCGGCTGCGAGATCAACATCGAGGACGACGGCACGGTCAACATCTACTCCATCAGCGCCGAGGGCCTGGCCATCGCGCGCGAGCAGATCGAAGGCATGTCCGCCGAAGCCGAGATCGGCAAGATCTACAAGGGCCGCGTCGTCACCATCAAGGACTTCGGCTGCTTCGTCGAATTCCTCCCCGGCCAGGACGGCCTCGTCCACGTCAGCGAACTCGCCGACTTCCACGTGCGCAAGACCGAGGACATCGTCAAAATGGGCGACGACATCTGGGTCAAGTGCCTCGGCGTCGATGAAAAGGGCCGCGTGCGCCTCAGCCGCAAGGCGGCGATGATCGAGCGCGGCGAGAGCATGGGCGCGCCGACCGAAGGCCCCGACTCCGGCGAACCCTCGGGCGACCGGCCCGACCGAGGCGACCGCGGCCCGCGCGGCCGTGACCGAGGCGATCGCGGCGGACGCGGCGGGCGCGACCGCAAGGAATCCAACGGCGAGGAATCCGGTCCGCAAGCCGAGGAAGGAAAAATCTACCGCGCCAAGGTGATTTCGATCAAAGACTTTGGAGTCTTCGTCGAATACCTCCCCGGCAAGGAAGGCCTCTGCCACATCAGCGAACTTGCGAACTTCCGCCCCAAGCGCGCCGATGAAGTCGTGCAGGTCGGCGACGAAATCCCCGTCAAATGCCTCGGCAACGACGAGCGCGGCCGCTTGCGCTTCAGCCGCAAGGCCGCGATGGAAGAGCGCGAAAAAGCCGGGGGCGCGCCAGCCGTGACGCCCGCCCCCGAGGCCGAAGCGCAGCCGCAGTAGCTCCCGGAACATTCGTATTCGATGTTCAGTGTCCGCAGCCGGATGTTCGAACCAAACCGGCATGCGGCACTGACACTCGAACCCTGTCCTCACCGAATACTAAACCCTGAACACTCGCCGATGCCCCGTCTCAACGCATCCGAACTCAAGGTCGCTCTCGCTTTGGTTCCAGCATGGCGCAAGAGCGGCCGCAACATCGTCCGCTCATGCGAGTTCGCGGACTTCGTTGCCGCGATGAAGTTTGTCAACGCCGTTGCCGTCGCGGCAGAGAAAGCCAATCACCACCCGGACATCGACATCCGCTGGAACCAGGTCACCCTTGCACTCTCGACGCACAGCGAGGGCGGCTTGACCGCGAAGGACTTCGGCCTCGCGAGCCGGATCGATCGGCTCGCGTCCCGGTTCAAGGCCGCCTAGCCGACGCCCGTCACCGTGCGCGCGAATGAGCCCCGCGCGCGAGTGCAGTCCATGCGGGCTCTCAACCGTCCGTCACTGTTTACAATCCATGACATCACTCCCGACCATCCTCCTTCGCCCGGGCGAGGCCGACCGCATCATCGCCGGCCATCCGTGGGTTTACGCGAACTCCGTCCTCCGCGTCACGCAGCCGCCCGACGAGGGCCAGCTCGTGCAGGTCAAGGACCACCGCCAGCGCATGCTCGGCGTGGGGTTTTTCAACTCCAAGGCCAAGATCGCAGTGCGCATCCTCGCACACGACCGCGTGGAGGCAAACGCCGCGTTCTTCGAGGAACGCATCCGCGCCGCGCTTTCCGTCCGCCAGCGCCACATGCCGGGCGCGACCAGCTTTCGAGTCGTCAATGCCGAGGGCGACTTCCTCAGCGGCCTCATCGTGGACAAATACGAGGACGTGCTCGTGATGCAGGTGTCCTCGCTCGGCATGGATCAGCGCAAGAAGGAAATCAGCGTCGCGTTGCGCGCCGTGCTGAACCCGCGCGCCGTCATCGAGCGCAACGACCTCGCGGCGCGGAAATTCGAAGGCATGGAGGACGCCTCCGCCGTGCTGGTCGGGCGCGCCGTGACGCAGGTGACCGTCGGCCTCAACGGGCTCAAGTTCGCCGCTGACCTCACCGCGGGACACAAGACCGGGCTCTACCTCGACCAGCAGCTCAACTACGAGGCGGTGGCCAGACTCATCGGGCAGCGGCCCGGCAGCCAGGTCCTCGACTGCTTCACCTTCCACGGCGGATTCGCCCTGCACGCGGCGCGCGCCGGCGCGGCGCACGTGCTGGGACTCGACCAAAGCGACGATGCGCTGGCGGTCGCTCGGGCCAATGCCAGCGCAAATGACCTCACTGAAAAATGCTCGTTTGAGGCGACAAACGTGTTCGACTGGCTCAAGGCACACACCGTGGCCAGGCCCAACGAAAAGCTGATCCCGCGCTGGGACGCCATCATCCTCGACCCCCCGTCCTTCACGCGCACACGAGAAACCGTCCCGAACGCTTTGCGCGGCTACAAGGAAATCCACGTCCGCGCGCTGCAACTGCTCAAGCCCGGCGGCATACTCGCGACATTCTGCTGCTCGCACCACGTCTCGACGCAGTTGTTCATGGACACCATCCTGTCCGCCGCCTACGACCGCCAGCGCATCCTCCGCCGCGTCGCTGTCTTCAATCAACCGCCCGACCATCCGGTGATCCCGATGATCCCTGAGTCGGAGTATTTGAAAGGCTACGCCTTCGAGATTGTGCGGTGATCCGCCCCCAGCGCCCCGGCGCCGGCGCGCTACCGCAGCAACTCCCGCTGCCAGCACATCAACCCGGCCCAAGCCGCGTCTCCGCCGCGCGCGAGTTCGTCCAGCGTCACGCGGCTCGCGATCAGCGTCGGATCAATCCGCAACTCGCCCGCCTTCCGGTCGCGGCGAAGCTTGAGTTCCTCGAACCGTCGTTTCTCCGCAGCCGTTGGATGACGCGCCACATGCCGGACTTGCGCCGGTTGCCGGTCGTGCGGCGCGGCGAGTCCGCGTCGCACGGCCTCGCGCAAGGATTCGAACCGCCGCGGCGGCCAGCGTCGCGGCAGGAAATCCTCCCACGGCCCTCCGTGGGCCGCCGCGTTCGCGACAGACACGACCAAGTCGTGCATCAGCACGAAGAACGGCGGCCGGTTCCACGCCAGCGCCTCGCGCTCGCGCCAGTGCCAGACCTCCCGCAACACCGCGAGCGCGGGGCGGCTGAGCCGGCCGCTTCCCTTGAGCCGCCAGACCTCGTCCTCGTCCACCACCGGATCGCGCGCGCAATCTGCAACGAGCTTCGCGCAGGATTCCTCGCACCAACCAAGACGACCTTGCTCGCGCAGGCGCGTGATGAGCATGTCGGACAGCGCCTTCAGGTGATGCGTGTCGCGCCGCGCGTAGTCGAGCAGGCGCTGGGAAAGCGGCCGCATCGCCCAGTTGGCCTTCTGCGGGGCCTTGTCCAGTTTCACCCCGAGGAAAAGCTCCACCAGATCGCCGAGCCCGAACCGCTCCACGCCCGCGAGTCGCGCGGCGATCATCGTGTCGAAAACTTCATGCGGACGGAACCGGTGGTGCTCGTGGAACAGCCGCAGATCGTAGTCCGCCCCGTGCAGAATCAACCCGCGACCGCGCAACGCCGCCCACAGCGGATTCAGTTCGATGCCCGTGAGCGGGTCGACGAGTTCATCCGCCCCCGCGATGCTGATCTGGATGAGGCAGATTTTTTCCGGGTAGGCGTGAAGGCTGTCGGCCTCGGTGTCGAGGGCGAGCCACTCGGCGGCGCTGAGGCGCGGAAGCAGCGCGGCGAGCGCGGCGGCGGTTCCAATCACGCGGCGAGTGTAGCGCGACACCGCGGGATGTCAGCACCGGGTATCGAACCTGCCCTGGAATCAACACGGCGCCCGTCGTGGGCGAACGCGCTCGCCGTCACTTCGCGCGCTCTCTTTGCTCTTCCCTGAGTTTCTTGAAGAAGCCCACGCTGTCGAAAACGCTCGTTCGAGCATGCTTGAGCCAGCGACGCAGAATCTTCGCGTCAATCCCCTGCCGCAACACCCGGCAGATGGCCGCGTCGCCGGCGGACTGCCCTTTGGCATGATCCGCGATGGCGGCTGCGGCGGCAGGTGTGTGATTCGCGGCGGTGGAGCGGACGGTGCGCCCACGATTTGCCCGCGATGCTCGAAAGGACGGCGGAGAGGCTGTTCCCTGCAGCGCCCTGGTTAGGCGGCATCATGTCTGTCTCAAAGCTCATCTGGTGCGGATGCCGCTTGCCGATGGCATCGTCCGTGTAGAAGCGAATTCCCGCGATGGGCTTCTTGCCTTCGGGCACGATCGGATTGCCCTTCAAAATCAGATTGCGGATCTCGACCCCGCCGGAGGTCGCTTCAATCGCGGGCGTATCCTCGG